>DASYCF010000924.1:0-1847 GCA_036500365.1 Byssovorax sp. | reverse complement strand
AGCCGCGAGCGCGCCGCGCCCCACCCCCGCGCGGGCCTCGACGGATCGCGCGCGGTCCGTCGGCGGGTCAACGCCGATCCACGGCGTGGTCGAGGCTCGCCCGAACGTCGAGCGCGCGCGACGGCCGACGCGCGGGGAGATGCGCCGCTGCGAGACGTACGAGTGCAAGTCGTGCGAGCCATACCTAGCTTTCGCTCGCGGACCTCGACGCGTCCTGATACGACGCGGCTCCGCGGCGCGGGGTCGCTCGCGATGTTCGACATGGGGGAGCGTTGATGTCGGACTTTCGGCTGACCTGCGGAGCGCTGCCGAGCACGACCGTCGTCGTCGGGTTCACCGGCCGCGAGGGGCTCTCGGAGCTCTACGAGTTCGAGCTCTTCCTGCTCGTGCCGAGCGAGAACTGCGCCGACCTCGATCTCGACGGCGTGCTGCAAGCGAAGGCGACGCTCTCGGTCGCCCGCGATCGCAACGACCGCGATCCGATCGCCTACCAGGGCGTCATCCGCGCGATCGAGATCGTCTACGCGACCGCTTCGACGGCGCTCTTCCGCGCGACGCTCGGCCCGCGGCACGCCGATCTCACGCTGACCGAGCACAACCTGATGTTCACGCAGAAGAGCATCCCCGACGTGCTCACCGTCGCGCTGTCCGACGCGGCCGTCCCAACCGACGCGACGAAGCAGCAGCTCTCCGGCAGCTACTCGCCCGAGGAGCACGTCTGCCAGTATCGCGAGTCGAGCTACGCGTTCGCCTCGCGCTGGATGCACCGCGAGGGCATGTACTTCTTCTTCGATCACGGCGGCGACGGCGAGGTGATGGTCGTCGTCGACGACAAGAGCGCGCACGTCGCCGGCCCCGCGACGGAGGTCCGCTACCACCCGGTCAGCGCGGGCGACGCGAGCGCCGGTCAGGCGTTCTCGTCGTTCGCGCGCGGCGAGCGCCTCGCGACGGCGAGCGTCGTCGTGCGCGACTACGACCACAAGAAGCCCTCGCTCGACGTCTCGGGGACGAAGAGCGCGGCGACGAACGGCGTGTCCGAGATCGTGCTGCACGGCGCGCGCGCGTTCACCGCGGCCGACGCGGCGCGCGTCGCCGGCCTCCGCGCCGAGGAGGTGCTCTCGGCGGCGTCGTTCGCGGTCGGCCGCGGCTCCGTCGTCGGCCTGCGGCCCGGCTACACGTTCGAGCTGACCGACCACCCGGACGACGCGCTCAACACGACGTACCTCATCGTCGAGGTGCGACACGCCGCGCGGCACACGAGCGAGGGGACCGATTTCGCGCACCTCGCCGGCGCCGACTTCCCGCCCGGCTACCACGTCGAGGTCGCGGCGGTGCCCGCGTCGGTGCAGTACCGCGCGCCGTCGCGCCACCCGTGGCCCTCCGTACCGGGCTTCGAGCTCGCGAAGATCGACTCGCCGCGCAGCGACCACTACGCCGACCTCGACGATCAGGGCCAGTACACCGTGCGGTTCCTCTTCGACGAGAGCACGCTCGACGCGGGCAAGGCGTCGACGCGCGTGCGCATGATGCAGCCGCACGCCGGCAGCCCCGAGGGCTTCCACTTCCCGCTCCGCAAGGGGACCGAGGTCGCGATGGCCTTCCTCGGCGGCGACCCGGACCGGCCCGTGATCGCGGGCGCGCTCGCGAACGCGCAGACGCCGAGCCCCGTCACGCAGGCGAACCACACCCAGAACGTCGTGCAGACCGGCGGCAACACGCGCCTCGCGGTCGAGGATCAAGACGGCGGGCAATACGTCGACCTCTCGGTGCCGACGGAGTCGTCGTTCGTGAGCCTCGGCGCCGACCACGACGGCGGCCGCACGCACAACGTCGTGAAGAGCACGACG
>DASYCF010000923.1:0-7254 GCA_036500365.1 Byssovorax sp. | reverse complement strand
GGCGTTCCCGAACATCTGGAACGAGCGGAGCTTGACCGAGCTCCGGCTCGGGCGATTGACCGACAAGGCGGCCGCGCGCCTCGTCCGCGACGCGCTCGGCGACGAGGTCCCCGAGCTCGACGTGCAGCACATCGCGCACCGCGCCGACGGCAACGCGTTCTTCCTCGAGGAGCTCGTGCGCGCGCACGCCGACGGCCACGGCGACGCGCTCCCGACGACCGTGCTCGCGATGGTGCAGGCGCGGCTCGCGGCGCTCTCGCCCGAGGCGCGGCGGTTCCTGCGCGCGGCGAGCGTGTTCGGGCGCGTGTTCACGAGCCGCGGCGTCGCCGCGCTCATCGGCCACGACGACGCGCCGACGCTCCCGCACGAGTGGCTCGCCGAGCTCGTCGAGAAGGACGTGGTCGTGCGCCCCGCCGAGCCGCAGTTCCAGGGCGAGCTCGCGTTCCAGCACGCGCTCATCCACGAGGCCGCCTACGCGATGCTCACCGAGGCCGATCGCACGCTCGGTCACCGCCTCGCCGCCGAGTGGCTCGAGCGGCGCGGCGAGGCCGACGCGCTGCTCCTCGCCGAGCATTTCGAGCGCGGCGGCGAGCTCCTGCGCGCCGTCGCCTGGTTTCGCCGCGCCGCCGACCAGGCGCTGCGCGCGGACGATCACCTCGGCGCGATCGAGCGGGCGGAGCGCGCGATCGCGTGCGGCGCGCGCGGCGAGGACCTCGGCGCGCTGTGGCTCATCGAGGCGGAGGCGCGGCGTTGGCGCGGCGAGAACGAGCTCGCGAAGGACGCCGCGACGCGCGCGATGCAGTCGCTGGCGCCGGGCACCGCGGGCTTCTGCGACGCCGCGAGCGAGCTCGCCGCCGTGTACGGCTCCCTCGGCGACACCGAGCACCTCGTCGCGCTCGCGCGGGAGCTCGCCGACACGACGCCGATCGACGCGGCTCCGACGTCGCGCGCCGCGACCAGCGGCCACTCGCAGCTCGTCAACGCGCTCGCGCGCCTCGCCCGGCCGCTCTTCTGGGCGGGCAAGCACGCGCTCGCGAGCCTCGTCCTCTCGCGCGCCGCCGTCCTCGCCGATCGCGCGTCCGCCGTGCAGCCGACCGCGATGGCCGCGCTCTACATGGCGCGCGGGGTCGAGGCGCGCCTGCTCGGCGACCCGAGCGAGTGCGTGCGCTGCAACGAGCTCGCCGTCGCGCAGAGCGAGTCGGCCGGCGATCTGCGCGGAGGGTGCGTCGAGCGCGGGAACCTCGGCTACGCGTACCTCGAGATCGGCGCCTACGCCGAGGCGGAGCGCGCGCTGACCGACGCGCTCGCCACCGCGACGCGGCTCGGCCTGCCGCTCGTCGCGGCGACCGCGCGGCAGAACCTCGGCCTCGCGATCGGCAGGCGCGGCGCGTTCGACGACGCGATCGCCCTCGAGCGCGCGTCGCTCGCCGCGTTCGAGGCGCAGGGCGACGCGCGGCGCGCCGGCTGCTCGCTCCTCTACCTCGCGTGCGTCGAGGCCGAGAGCGGCGCGCTCGACGCGGCCGAGGCGTCCGCGCGCCGCGCCGTCGAGGTGCTCGTCCACGTGGAGCCCGTGCGTTGCAACGCGCTCGCCGTCCTCGCGCAGGCCGAGCTCGCGCGCGGCGACGTCGAGGCCGGCGCCGCGACCGCCGCAGATGCGTACGCGCTCTTCACGCGGCTCGGCGGCATCGACGAGGGCGAGTCACGCGTCCGCCTCGTCCACGCCGAGGCCCTCCAGGCGACCGGCGACGTCGACGGCGCGCGCGCCGCCGCGGCCGAGGCGCTCGAGCGGCTCCTCGCCCGCGCCGAGAAGATCCACGACGTCGGCCAGCGCGCCGCGTTCCTCGCCGCGATCCCCGAGAACGCACGCACCCTCGAGATCGCCGCGATGTGGGGCGTTTCTTGAGGTCGCGCAGCGAACTTCACCCCCGGACGTGAGGGATCTCCGCGGTTCCCAACGCCGGCACATCGCTTGCTAAAATCGCGCGGATGAGTCGAACTGCGATCGACGCGCTCGCGCTGGACCTCGCCGCGCTCACGCTCACCGTCGAGGGCGGCGCGCCGCTCCGCGTCACGAGCGTCGAGGGGGCCGAGGCGCTGTCGACGCTGTTCGATCTCCGCGTCGTCGTCGAGACCGACGAGCCGCTCGCGTCCGGGCACGTCGTCGGGGAGCGCGCCACGCTGCGCCTCGCGCACCGGGGCCGCGCGCGCGACGTGCACGGGATCGTCCGCGCGCTCGAGCTCGGCGACGCGCCCGAGCAGGGCGCCGGCCCCGACGCGAAGCGCTTCCTCGTGACGCTCGCGCCGGCGGCGTACGTGCTCGCGCTGCGCGAGGATTGCCGCGTGTTTCAAGGTCGCACCGCGCCCGAGATCGTGGCCGCCGTGCTGATCGCCGCCGGCTTCGGCGAGGCCGACTACCGCGTCGTGCTGCGCGACGACTACCGCGCTCGGGAGCACTGCATTCAATATCGCGAGAGCGACTGGGCCTTCTTGACTCGACTGCTGGAGTCGGAGGGCATCCATTGCTTCTTCGAGCACGCGCGCGACCGCGAGGTGCTCGTGTTCACCGACACCGAGGCCGCGCACGCCCGCCTCGCCGAGCCTGCGACCTTGCCGTTCCGACCCGGCGGCGGCGGCGGCGCGCAGCACGAGCGCGTGAGTCGGTTCCGCCACGTCGAGGAGCTCCGCGCCGGCGCCGTCACGCTGAAGGGTCACAGCTTCAAGGCGCCGCGCGCCGCGCTCGAGCACCACGCCGCCGTCGACGCGCGGACGATGACCTTCGACGCGCCCCCCGAGTTCGACGCGCCGGAGCGCGGCGCTCGCCTCGCGCGGCTCCACCTCGAGCGCGAGAGCGCCGCGCGCCGCGCCGCGCACGCGGTGAGCGACTGCCTCGCGCTCTCGCCCGGCACCGTCTTCGAGCTGCGCGAGCACGCCGCCGACGAGCTGAACCGCGCGTGGCTCGTGACGTCGGTCGAGCACCGGCTCGCCGTGCACGGCGACGCGCGCGCCGTCAGCTACGAGAACCGCATCATCTGCGCGCCCGTCGGCGCGCCGCTTCGTCCGAAGCGCGCCGCGCCGCGGCCGAGCGTCGGCGTGCAGACGGCCGTCGTCGTCGGCCCGCCCGGCCAAGACGTGCACTGCGACGAGCTCGGACGCGTGAAGGTCCGCTTCCACTGGGAGCACGGCGGCGGCGACGACGCCCACGCGTCGTGGGTGCGCGTCGGCCAGGCGTGGGCAGGCCCAGGCTACGGAGCGCTGTTCGTGCCGCGCGTGGGCAACGAGGTCCTCGTCGACTTCGAATGTGGCGACGTGGATCGGCCGATCATCGTCGGCAGCGTCTACAACGGCGCGAACCTTCCGCCCGCGTCGCTGCCCGAGGAGCGCGGCGTCGCCGTCCTCCGCGCGAGCTCGACCCCGGGCGGCGACGGCGTGAGCGAGCTCCGCATGGATGCGCAGCGCGGCAAGGAGCACGTGCGCCTCGTCGCGCACCGCGATCTCACCGTGCGCGTCGGCGGCGACAAGGCCGAGGCCGTCGCCGCGAGCGAGCGCCTGTTCGTCGGCGGCGACCGCGGACGCGCCGTCGAGGGCAGCGAGTCCGTCGCCGTGCAGAAGGACCGCAGCCTGCGCGTACGTGGCGCGCAGGTCATCGGCGTCGGCGGCGACGAGGCGCGCGCCGTCGGCGGCGACGCGGACGTCGCGATCGGCGGCGACCGCGCGACCGAGGTCGGCGGCAAGTCCACCGAGATCATCGGCGAGGACCTCGTCCTCCGCGTCGGCGGCAGCGTCAGCGAGTCGGTCACGGGCGACGCGCGCGAGAACGTTCTCGGCGAGCGCGCGATCGCCGCCGGCAGCCTCAAGCTCGAGGTCGACGAGGGCGCGCGCGCCGACGTCGCCGGCGACCACCACGAGCGCGCGGGCGGCGCCCGCCGCATCTCCGCCGGCGAGATCGTCGAGCTCGTCTGCGGCGAGGCGACGATCACCGCGGCGAAGGACGGCACGATCACCCTCGTAGGCAAGCGCGTGCGCGTGAAGGTCGCCGGCCACGTCGAGGTCGAGGGCGACAAGCTCAGCGTGAAATCGCGCGGCGCCGTCAACGTGTCCGCGGCGGGCGCCGTCAAGGTCCGCGGGCGCGGCGTGAACCTCAACTGACCTCCTCGCTGCGTTGAACCAATTGACGTGCTCGCCTTTCACGACTCTCGCGCTCGCGCCGCGCCCGGACGGCCCATGATCCGCGTCGTCGTCGAGCAGCACGCCGTCGAGGCGGCGTTCCTCTGGACGACGCGCTCGGCGCTCGCGCGCTCGCGGCGCGCACGGCTCGTCGATCTCGCGCGCGCCGACGCGCGCCTCGAGGCGAACCTCGACGGCCTCCGCATCGCGGGCCGCGGCGGCGTGAAGATCGTGGAGCGCGCGCTCGACGACGGCGAGGCGGGCGAGGTCTTCGTCGCCGCGGCGCTGGCGATGGAGTCGGGCCGCGCCGACCGCGTCGCGCGCGCGGTCGAGCTCGCGCCGCGCGCGCACGCCTACACCGGCTTCGCGGGCGCGCTCGCGTGGCTCCCCGCGCGCGTCGCGGAGCGTGGCCTCGCGCTCGCGTGCGCGGCGCGCGGCGCCTGGGCCGCAGCGCTCTCCGCCCACGCGTGCGTCGCGCATCGCCGCGACGTCGGCGGCGCGCTCGACGCCGCGCTGCTCGACGACCAGCCCGCGATTCGGGCCCTCGGCCTCCGCGCCGTCGCCGCCCTCGGGCGCGCGGATCGCGCCGTCGTCTTGCGCGCTGCCCTGCTCGACGACGATCGCGCGTGCCGCTTCGAGGCCGCGCGCGCGGGCGTGATGCTCGGCGACGACGCGGCGCCGGTCGTGCTTCGCGCGATCGCCGAGGGCGTGAGCGCGCTCGCCGAGGAGGCCGCCGCCCTCGCCGCGATCTCGCTCGATCCGAGCGAAGCGCCGCGATGGATCGCGCGCCTTCGCGACATGCCCGGACGCGAGCGCGCCGCCGTTCGCGCGGCGGGAGCCCTCGGCGACGCGCGCGCGATACCGATGCTCCTCGACGCGCTCGACCTGCCTCCGCTCGCGCGCATCGCGGGTGAGGCGTTCACGACGATCACGGGCGTCGAGCTTCGCGGCGAGCTCACCGGCGACGCGCCGCCCGGCTTTGTCTCCGGACCGACCGACGATCCCGATGACGACGACGTGCGCGTCGATCCCGACGGCGACCTCGCCTGGCCGGTCGCGCCCGCCGTGCGCGCCGCGTGGTCGCGCGCGAGGGGCGGCTTCGTCGACGAGGCGCGGTACGCACGCGGCGCGCGCGTCACGCCGGAGGCCCTGCGGCTCGCGCTCGCCGACGGCACGCAGCCCGAGCGCGCCCTCGCGGCGATCGAGCTCGCGCGCGGCGGCGCCGCCTTGTTCGACGTGACCGCACCGAGCCGCGCCCAGGCGCGCGCCCTCGCCGCGCTCGGCCTCGCGCCGATCGGCCTCTCGAGCGTGGATACGTGACGCGATGTGGGACCTCGTGAACCGGACCCGCTTCGCCGTCGCGAGCTCGTTCGCCCGTGATCGCGAGGGCGCCGAGTCGCTGCTCGTCGCGATCCGTGCGACGTTCACGATCGGCGCCGCGCGGACGCTCCTCGTCGCCGAGGAGCAGGCGCCCGTCGCGCGCACCCCGGCTTTTGTAGGCGATCCCGCGCGTTCGAGCCTGCTCGCGGACGTCGACTTCGCGCCGCCCAAGACCGCGACCGACGTCGTGCTCCTCGGCCACGCGTGCACCGTCGAACAGAGGCCGTCGATCGCGGTCGAGGTCGGCGCGCGAGTCGGAGCGTGGGAGAAGCGGCTGGTCGCGATCGGCGATCGGCGATGGCGCCGCGGCGCCGCGGGTCCGCTCCTCGACGACCCCGCGCCGTTCGTCCGGGTGCCGCTCCTCTACGAGCGCGCCTATGGCGGCGCCCGCGGTGGAGAGGTGTTCGAGGCGAACCCCGTCGGGCGCGGCTATGCGCGGAAGGGCGACGACCTCGACGGCCTCACCGCGCCGAACCTCGAAGACCCGAGGGAGCTCGTATCGAGCCCCTACGACCGGCCTCGCCCCATGAGCTTGGGTCCCGTCGCGCGCGCCTGGCTCCCGCGTCGTCGGCTCGCCGGCACGTTCGACGACGCGTGGCGCACCGAGCGGCGGCCGCTCCCGCCCGCCGACTTCGATCACGCGTTCTGGCAGTGCGCACCTCCCGATCAGCGCGCCGCGCTCCTCGGCGGTGAGCCGGTCGAGCTCACCGGCGTGGCGCCGACTGGCGCGCTTCGCTTCGATCTGCCGCGCCTGCGGTTCGCCGTGCGATCGCGCCTGTCGCGCCGGCGCGTCGCGCACCCGGCGTCGTTGGCGACGGTCGTGTTCGAGCCCGACCTGCGCCGCGTTTCGCTCGTCTTCGTGAGCGCGCTCGCGGTCCACCACGCGCTCCACGAGCTCGAGCGCACGATCGTCGAAGAGGAGAAGGCCGCGTGATCGCGCGCGCGAGCGTCGTCGGCGGGGGCGCGCGCACCGCGCTCGGTCGTTCGCTCGGGGCCTGCGCGGCGGCCGTTCGCGCGCGCGTCGGCAACGTCGGCCCTCACCCCTTCTTCTCGAACGCGCACGGTCGCCGGATGTCGGTCGCGCGCGCCGCCTGGCTGCCCGATCGCCTCATCGGCGGCGCGCGCCTCGCCAACCTCGCTCGGAACGCCACCAAGGAGGCGCTCGCGTCGATCGATCGCGGCGGCGAAGACGCGCGCGTTCGCGCGTTCGTCGGGGTGGCGGAGCCGCGGCCGGGCGCGGGCGACGAGATCGTGGGTGAGGTGATGGCGGCCGTGACCGCCGGCGCCGCGGGGCGTCTCGAGGGCGTGAGCGCCGTCCGCGCGGGCCACGCGGGCTCGCTCGTCGCGATCGAACAGGCGCTCTCCGCGCTCGAGCGCGGCGACGCCGATCTCTGCCTCGCAGGCGGCGTCGACAGCTGGCTCGATCTCGACGCGCTGGAGTGGCTCGCCGCCGAAGGTCGCATCCACGACAGGCGTCGTCCTTATGGCTTCATCCCGGGTGAGGGCGCCGCGTTCTGCCTCCTCGCGTCCCCTCGCTGGCTCGCGGCGCGTGGCGTGACTTCCGTGCTCGGCGTCGTCGCCGCGGCGTCCGCGGTCGAGCCCGCGCCGCGCGGGTCCAGCTCGGTGTGCGTCGGCAAGGGCCTCGGCGCCGCGTTCGCTGGCGCGCTCGCCCCGCTTCGAGCGCGCGCGGCGCGCGTCACGCGGATGATC
>DASYCF010000922.1:0-4396 GCA_036500365.1 Byssovorax sp. | reverse complement strand
CGTCGATCTCGACCAGCCGCAGCGGCGCGGCGATCTTGAGCTCGAGCTCGTCTTCGTAGGCGGTGCCGTCGACGATGCCGAGCGCGACGGAGGCGCTCGCCGTGTGCGGGCCCTCGTGGATCCAGCGGACGACCTCGTCGCGCTCGACGCGGCGCCCCTCTGCGACGGCGGCGGTGAGCGCGTCGAAGCGCGCGTCGAGGATGGCGCCGACCTGCTCCTTGTCGGCCTCGCTCATGTCGTCGCGCGCCAGCATGTCGCCGGCGCTCTTGTAGCGGCCGCGCGCGAACACCTCGGGCTCGACGCCGGCGCGGTCGAGCGCGCGCCGGATGTAACGCCCCTCGGCGGCGTACCCGAGCGCGGAGACGCTCGTCTCGGGGCCGAGCAGCACGAGGCGCGCGACCGACGCGAGGGTAAGCTCCCGGTTGCCGGCGCCGTCGGGCAGCCACGCGATGACGTCCTTTCCGCTCGCGCGGATGCGCTTCACCTCGTCGCGCATCGACGCGAGCGCCGCCTCGCCGCCGCCGATCGCGCGGATCTTGAGCAGCACCCCGGCGACGCGCGGGTCGTCGTCGAGGGCGCGGGCGAGGGCGCGCACGCGCTCGACGCTCGGCGACGCGGCGCCCCGGGCGCGCGCGAGCAGGAACCGACGCGCGGGCGGCGGCGTGAGCTCGGCGATGGCGCCCGCGATCTCGACGACGACGTACGCGCCCTTCGGCGCGGCGCGCGCGCGGCGGAGCGCGTAGAGCGGCCAGAGCGCGAGCCGCACCAGGTTGAGCACGAGGTTGACGAGCACGCCCGCAGTCTGAGCGCGTGCCGCCGAAAGTGAAAGCGCGAGGCCGTCGCCACGACCGTTTGGGCAGGTCGGCCCGGCGGCCGACGTATCATGCTGGCCATGTCCGACCGCTTCGAGCCCGCCCCGGGCGAGCGCGTGGTCTTCGCGAGCGCGCGCGGCGGCTCCGTCGGCCGCGGCGGGTGCTTTTGGCTCGTCGCGATCGTCCTGGGCTTCCACGTGCTCGGGAGCCTGTTCACGCTCGTCACGCTCGGCGTCAGCTCCACGTCGCGCGCCGAGGCGGGGCTCGGCGTGTGGCTCACGCCGATCGGCACGTTCGTGGTGATCGGCGTGATCGTCGCGCTCTGGATCCAGCACGCGCGCACGCCGATGTTCTTCGTCACGGACCAGCGCATCGTCGCGCGGCGCTTCCTGCGCAAGCCGATCGAGATCGACCCCGCCCAGGTGCGCAGCGCCACGCGCGTCGTCGTCAAATACACGCGCTACGGACGCGTCGTCGGCGAGCACATGACGCACCTCGTCGCCGTCCTCTACAAGGGTGGCGGCGGCCAGCGCGTCGGCCCGGTGAAGGACGCCGACGAGCTCGTCGCGCTGCTCGCGGCCATGGGCGAGGGCATGGTCGACGCGCGCGCCCTCCCGGGCACGAACGGCGAGCCCGCCCGGGCCGAGGAGCGCGACGACGTGTTCTTCGCGCAAGCGGCGAAGGCGGGCGGAAACCCGTGCGGCCCCGTGTTCGTCGGCCCGACGACCGTCGTCGGCCTCGCGTCGCGGCTCTACGCGCCCGCGATCTACACGGTGCTCACGATCGCCGGCCGAGAGCAGGGCGCGGCCGCCGTCGAGGAGGCGATGATCGAGCTCGCCAACCGGCAGACGTACGGGCGCGCGGTCGTGATGGCGCGGGACGGCGCGTCGCTGCGCGTCGAGGGCAAGAACCTCGTCCTCTCGTCCGACGCCGGCAGCGTGTCGTTCGAGCTCGAGGAGGCGGACGCCGAGCGCGCGCGGAGGTACACGCGGACCGGCCACGCCTACAGGAGCTGACGGCGCGCGGACGGCGGCACGCTATCCTCGAGACGTGACCAGCCGCCTCGAGCCAGCGCCGGGCGAGCGCGTGGTCTTCACGAGCGAGCGAGTCGGCCCCCGCGCCGCGCGTGTGGCGACCGGTCCGGCGCTGATCGCGTTCGGCGCGGCGATCGTCGCCTCCGCCGCGCTCGTCACGACCAGCGCCCCCGCGCTCGCGCTGCTCCCGCCAGCGGCGTTTGCGGCGCTGATGATCACGGCGCGACGCCTCGCCGCGGCGTCCGTGTTCAGCGGGACCGACAGGCGGGGCGTCGCCGAGCGCCTCCTGTGCGCGCCGCTCGAGATCGACCCCGGGCGAATCGCGCGCGCCGAGCTCCGCGACGACGTGTTCTTCGCGCGCTCGTCGCGCTCGGGCGACGCGCCGGCCGGCCCCGTGTTCGTCGGTCCGTCCGCGCTCGTCGGCCTCAGGTCGCCGCTCGCCGGGCCGCCGCTCTACCTCGCGCTCAGCGTCGCGGGCCAGGCGCAGCCCGCAGACGACGTGGAGCGCCGCATGATCGAGCTCGCGCGCCGCGCCACGTGCGGCCCCGCGGTCGTCGTCCAGCGCGACGGCGCCGCGCTCCGCGTCGAGGGCGACGCGCTCGTCTTCGACGGGCCGGGCGGCCGCGTCTCGTTCGCGCTCGATCCGCTCGACGCCGAGCGCGCCCGCCGATTCACGCGGACGGCCACCGCGTACCGCGGCTGAAGGCTCGCTCGAGCCGGCCGACGCGGCGCGCGTGTCCGGACCTCGACGGGTGAAAGTTCGCGCGGATCGACTACGATCGCCGCGCATGGACCCGGCTGCGCTCCGCCGCCTCGTGCCGCGCGGCATCTCGTGGCTCGTGTTCGTCGGGTCCGCCGCGCTCGTCGCTGGCGCGATCGCGGTCGCGCTCACGCACCCGGCGGCGTGGCTCGTCGTCGCGGCGGTCGGCGCCGCGCTCGCGCTCCTGCGCTGGCGCGCGCGCCGGCGCACGCTGCGGCTCTATCGATCCGGCGACGTGTTCTCCGTGCTCGCGCGGTTCGGAGCGATGCTCGATCGCGCGCCCGAGAACGCGACGATGGGCCCGCTCCTGACGGCGACGGCGTTCGCCGCGTACGGCTGGGTCGACGCGGCGCGCGCGGCGATCGCGGCGGCGCAGCGAGGCCCGTCGTGGGACGCGGCGCTCGATCATCGGCTGTTCCTCGACACGCTCCTCCTCGCGTACGAAGGCGACCCCGAGGGCGCGCTCGAGATCGCGCGGCGCCTCGAGCGCCTGCCTGCTCCCCCGCGGAGCGCGGCCGCGGCGCGGGCGCTCGAGCTCCGCCGCGCGACGGGCGCCTTCGCGCGGGCGTTCGCGCACCGCGCCGAGCGCGGCGATCGCGAGACGCTCCTGAAGGCCGCCGAGGCGACGCCGCTCGTGTTCTGGGCGATGCGCTACGCGGCGGCGGTCGCGTCGATCGACGCCGGCGACGAGCCGCGCGCGAAGGCGCTCATCGAGGGCGCGCCCGCGTGGCCCGCCGAGTCGACCTTCCGCGCGTACCACCAGGAGATCGAGGAGCGCGCGTCGAGCCGGCCCGCGTGATCGCGAGGGCGCCGTCGCGGGCCGTGCTCGCGCGGCGCTCGGCCGCGGCGGCGATCACGCTGGCCATGGCGTCGTGCAGCGCGACGCCGCGCGAGTCGGCCGTCGCCGTCGCCGTCGCCGCGCCTCCTTCGATCGTCGCGCCGCCGAGCGCGTCGGGGCCGATCCGCTACGAGGTCGACGTCGCGCCCGGCGCGGCCTCGCTCGCGATCTCGGTCGACGTGCCGCGCGGGCCCGCCGCCGACTTCACGGTCGAGGACGACGGCGCGTCGTACGTGCACGCGGTGACGTTCGACGACGGCAAGGGCGCGCGCCCGCTCGCCGCGGCGCGCGACGGCAAGGGCGAGGGCGACGAGCCGATCGGCCCGTGCTTCCACGTCCCGGCTTGCGAGGCGCCCACGTGCCGCGTGCGCTACCGCTTCGACCTCGAGGAGGCGGCGCGCGCGATCGACGACGAGACGATCGCCGCGTCGGTCGCCGGCGCGTTCGTGGGCTCGCCGTCGACCTGGCTCCTGCACCCCGAGCTCGTCACGGAGGGTCGCGTGTTCACGCTCGCGGCGCGCGCGCCCGCCGGCCTCACGTTCGCGACAGGGCTCTTGCCCGATCCCGGCGACCCGTCGCGCGCCGCCGCCGACGTGAGCGATCTGCCGCGCGCGCCGTACGGCGTCATCGGCGCCGCGAAGATGCTGCGCTGGCAAAAGGACGGCTTCGCGCTCGACGTCGCGCGCTTGCCCGGTCCACTCGCGGTCGACGACGCGGCGCTCGCGCGGTGGGTCGACGCGAGCGCGTCGGCCGTGCTCGCGTGGGCGGGTCGCGCGCCGATCGCGCGCGCGCTCGTCGTCGTGTCGCCCGCGCGTGGCCACGGCGTCGGCTTCGCGCGCACCCTCGGCAACGGCGGCGCGTCGGTGCTCGTGCCGCTCGGCGCCGAGACGACCGAGGCCGAGCTCGCCGCGCGCTGGGAGCTCGTGCACGAGCTGCTCCACGTGTCGTTCCC
>DASYCF010000921.1:0-1714 GCA_036500365.1 Byssovorax sp. | reverse complement strand
CTTCCTCCGCCGCCCGTGGACTCGAACGTCGGCGCCTGTGAGCACGCGGCCGGCGCGAACCCGACGAACGCCGCCGCGAGCGCCGCGACGAGCACGCCCGCCGCCGCCCGCGCGCGGCCGCGTCGACGAGGGCCGCCCTCCGATGCTTCGCGCGGGGAGAAGGTGAGCATCGCACGATGACACCAAGTCACGCCTCGCGGCGCAAGTTCAGTCGCGCGGCGCTCCCTCACGCTCACGCCACGCGCGCCACGTCGACGCGCAACGCGGCGCCTCTTGGTGCTGGCTCCCGGCGCAGTATGCGACGTCGAGCGGCGGCCCCATCAGCAAGAGTTGCGCGATGTTGGCGGTCGGGACGTCGCCGCGCCACGCGTCGTCGAACGCGCGCCGCTCGGCCTTGTACCGCTCGGCGAGCTCTTCGCCCATGAGCGCCTCGAGGTGGCGATCGCAGTCGCGCTTGAAGTCCGGGTCGTCGGCCACGGCGCACGCGCGCTGGTAGAAATGGAGCGCGGCGTCGCGCTCGCCGGCGGCGTTCAAGATGCTCGCGCCGCCGATCGCTTGCAGCGAGACGCCCGTCGAGTCGCCCGCGAGCTCCGCCGCGCGCGCGAGGTAGCGCGCGCCGTCGAGGCGCCACTGGGCCTTCTCGGCTGGGTCGTCGAGGTACGTGCCCGGCGCGAGGTACGCGACGAACGCGCCGAGATCGAGCCACACCTCGGCGTCGAGCGGCAGGTTCTTCGCGCCGCGCTCGAGGATCTCGCGCGCCTTGAGCACCTCGTCGTGGGACGGCTTGCCGATCTGGAACGTGATGAGCGTGTCGGACATCACGTAAGGATCGCGGAACGTCGGATCGAGGGCGTTGATCGCGTCGAGGTAGTCGACGACGGTCGCGTAGTGACGGCGCTGCTGGACGTGGAGCCCCTGCGAGACCAGCACGTTCGCCCACAGCACGTCGGCCAGCGCGGCGCGGTAGCCGAGCGACATCGGCACGAGCTCGGCGGGCGGCGGCAGCACGTAGACGTCGCCCGCCTCGCGCGCGCGGAAATGCGCGTCGACGACCGGTCCGCGCGTCGCCGCTACGCCGGCGACGCCGACGGCGACGAGCAGGGCCGTGCGCAAGAGCTCGCCGACGGCCATGATCTCACTCGACCTCGCGATCGATGTACATGCCCGGGAGGACGCGCGCCGCGTGACCAGGCGAGCGCTCGCCCTGCGCCTCGAACGTCGAGAGAACGCCGTCGCCGTCGAGATCGCCGTGCGCGATCGCGGCGAAGCGCATCACGCCGGTCGACGGATCGTACACGCTGTCGAACTTGAACGAGAACGCGTGCGGCTGGTCGATGCGGAAGTCGAGGCTCCGCCACGTGAGGTGCTCCCACGCCTCGGGCGGGTCGAGCACGCGCACCCCGCGCGGGACGACGCTCGGCGTGAGCGGGGCTGGAGGCGGGAACGCGAACTCGTCCGGCCGGCCCGGCGCGTTGCCGTACGCCACCGCGTGCCGCACGAGCGTGTCGAGCCCGTTGATCGGCTCCGAGAGCTTCGACGCGCTCAGGTTCTTGAAGAACGCGGGCACGGCCACGGCCAGCACGCTCCCGCCGACGGCGAGGCCGATCGCGAGCTCGACGACGGACACCGGGCGCATGAGCGGCAAACTCTACCGGACGGCGTCGCGCGGCGCACGCGGGAGAACGCGCCGATTGCAGCAGAGCGGAGGCGCGCG
>DASYCF010000920.1:0-1792 GCA_036500365.1 Byssovorax sp. | reverse complement strand
CGGCGGCGTCGGCCTCGCGAGCATCGGCCTCGGCGCGACGATGGGCATCCTCGCCGCGAGCGACAAGAGCTCGGCGACGAGCGACCCGTCGCTCTGCTCCAACGACAAGTGCTCGCCCGCGGGCAAGGCGAAGATCGACAGCGCGTCGACCAAGGCCACGGTCTCGACCATCGGGTTCGGCGTCGGCATCGCCGCCGTCGGCACGGGCGTGTTCCTCTGGATCACCTCCCGCGGGACCGCCCCCGCCGCCTCCGACTCGGCGCCGGCTGCCGCGCCCGCGCCCGCCGCCGCGTTCATCCCCTCGGTCGGCCCTCAGGGCGCCGGCCTGACGTACGCCCGCACGTTCTGACGATCCGCCGCCCGCGCGGGCTTGGCGACGCGACGCACCGCGGCTAAGCCGAGGGTGGCATGAACTTCGAGTTCACCGAGGAGCAGCTCCTCGTCCAGCAGGCCGCGCGTGACTTCGCCGTCCGTGAGATCGAGCCCAAGGCCGCCGAGCTCGACAAGAGCGGGCGCTGGCCGACGGAGATCGTCGCGCGCATGGCCGAGCTTGGCTTCCTCGGCCTCGCCGTGCCGACGGAGTACGGCGGCGCCGGGCTCGACGCCGTGAGCTACGTGCTCGTGATGGAAGAGGTGAGCCGCGCGTGCGCGAGCTCCGGCGTCATCATGAGCGTCAACAACTCGCTCTTCTGCGATCCGCTCCTCAAGTACGGCACCGAGCAGCAGAAGCGCGACGTCCTCGCGCCGACGGCGGCCGGGACGATGCTCGGCGCGTTCGGCCTCACGGAGCCGACGAGCGGCTCCGACGCGCGGACGATGCTCACGGTCGGCGCGCCCGACGGCGCGGGAGGCTTCGTCGTCAACGGGTCGAAGAACTTCATCACCGTCGGCCCCGAGGCGGAGCACGTCATCGTCTTCGCCGTGACGACGCCCGACCCCGAGAAGCCGCGGCACACGGCGCTGCTCGTGCGGCGCGACATGCCCGGCTACTCGCTCGCCCCGCACGACGAGAAGCTCGGCATCCACGCGGCGCACTCGTGCACGATCTTCTTCGAGAACGTGAAGGTGCCGAAGGAGAACGTCCTCGGCGAGGTGGGCAACGGCTTCAAGATCGCGATGGGCACGCTCGACGGAGGGCGCATCGGCATCGCGGCGCAGGCGCTCGGCATCGCGCGCGCGGCCTACGAGAAGAGCGTCGCGTATTCGAAGGAGCGGAAGGCCTTCCGCACGCCGATCTCGAACCTGCAGGCGATCCAGTTCATGCTCGCGGACATGTCGGTCGAGCTCGACGCGGCGCGCCTGCTCACGCTGCGCGCCGCGCACTTGAAGGACAAGGGCGTGCGCCACAGCGTCGAGAGCGCGACGGCCAAGCTCTACGCGAGCGAGATGGCGACGCGCGTCACGCACAAGGCCATCCAGGTGCACGGCGGCTACGGCTACACGACCGAGTACGGCGTCGAGCGCCACTACCGCGACGCGCGCATCACGGAGATCTACGAAGGAACGAGCGAGATCCAGCGCGTCGTCATCGCGCACGGCGTGCTCAAGGGGTGAAGGCGATGCGAAGCGCGTTCGGGTTCATCATCGCGGCGCTCGTGGCACTCGGCGCAGCGTGCGGCGGCGAGCAGACGCCGGTGCAGAGCGAGGGTCAGGCGAGCGAGCCCGAGGCGGCGGCGCCGCGGCGCTCGGGCCTCGGCGTCCAGCAAGAGCTCGGCGAGCTCGACGCGAAGAAGACCGAGGAGACGTTCAAGAGCCTCGCGGGCGCGCTGAACGCGTGCTCGCAGAAGAGCGT
>DASYCF010000919.1:0-2582 GCA_036500365.1 Byssovorax sp. | reverse complement strand
CTCTTTGAACAGCCAAGCACCACCTCCCTTCGATCCGGACTCCTCGCACCGGGGCTTTCAGCTCCGGGTCTCGTCGTCGTCGTCGTCCTCGTCGCCGGAGATCGAGGCCGAGATCCTCGTCGACCTCGACGACGCGCTCGTCGATGCGCCCGCCGAGACGAAGAGCGAGGGCCCGCCCCGGCGCAGCGCGCGCGAGTCGATGATCTCGCGCGTCGGGGCCGTGCTCTCGGACCGCTACCGCGTCGACGCGCTCGTGGCCGAGGGCGGCATGGGCGCCGTCTTCCGCGGCGAGCACGTGCTCATGAAGAAGCGCGTCGCGATCAAGCTCCTGCGCCCCGAGATCGAGCGCTTCCCCGAGCTCGTCGAGCGCTTCGAGCGCGAGGCCGTCGCGGGCGCGCACGTCGATCACAAGAACGTCGCCGCGGCGACCGACTTCGGGCGCCTGCCCGACGGCTCGTACTTCCTCGTGCTCGAGTACGTCGAGGGCGAGACGCTGCGCCAGCGCATCAAGCGCGCCCCCGTCGCGCCGAAGGAGGCGATCGCGATCGCGCGCCAGATCGCGGAGGGCCTCGACGCGTGCCACCGCATGGGCGTCGTGCACCGCGACCTCAAGCCCGGCAACGTGATGCTCGAGGCGAGCAGCGGCCTCGTGAAGCTCATCGACTTCGGGCTCGCGAAGGCGCCGTCTCTCGGGAGCTCGCCGCGCATCGACGCGAAGACCGCCGACGAGGGCGACGCCGACCCCGAGACGCTGCGCAGCATCACGCTGAAGGGCGTCGTCTTCGGGACCGTCGCGTACATGGCGCCCGAGGCCGAGTTCGGCATGGGCTCCGTCGATCACCGCGCCGACCTCTACGCGCTCGGCGTGGTGCTCTACGAGATGTTGACGGGCAAGCACCCGTTCGACGCGCTCGAGCTGCCGGAGCTGTTCCTTTGCCACAAGGCGTCGCCTCCGCCCCCGTTCGCCGCGCGCGCCCCTTCGCGCGTCGTGTCGCGCGAGCTCGAGGCGATCACGATGCGCCTCCTCGAGAAGCGGCGCGCCGACCGGTTCGCGAGCGCGTCCGACGTCGTGGCGGCGCTCGACGCGGCGGCCGCCGCGCCCGCCGCGATCGTGTCGGAGCCGACGTTCGATCCGGTGACGGCCAGCCCGACCACGCCGTCGCTCGCGTCGACCAGCGGGCCCGCCGCGCCGCCCGCGCGACGTCGCTCGAAGGCGTGGATCGTGGCCGTGGGCGTCGCCGCGCTGCTCGCCGCCGCGGCCTTCACGCCGCGCGCGCATGTCCCGGAGGCGAGCCGCGGCGGGTCGGTCGCGCGGGCGCTCGCGGCGGCCGTCGCGCGCGACGCTGCGAAGGACGGCGCGCCTCGCCCCTCGGCCACGGACGCGCGGCGCGCGCTGCACGACGCGGCGGCGGTCCACGCGTGGACCGCCGGCGGCGACGCGTTGATCGAGCTCGCCACGTCACGCCCGGGCGATCACGAAGGCTCCGCGAGCGCGGCGAGCCAGCTCGACGCGAGCGACTTGCCCGGGGCGGCGAGCGTCGCGCTCGCGCTGGCCTTCGCCGAGAGCCCCGAGGCCGCGCCGGTGTTCGACGCGCTCGCGCACGGCCTCGGCGCGTGGGGCGTCGACGTGCTGTTCGACGTGTCGAGCAAGCACGGCGGTGCGCGCGGCGCACGACGCGCCGACGAGCTCCTCGCCGAGCCCGCCGTCCGCGCCTCGGCGACGCCCGCGCTGCGCGCCGCGCTCGCGCTCCGCGACGCCCGCTGCGACGACAAGCCCGCGACGTTCGACGGCGTCGCGCGCGACGGCGACGAGCGCGCGCTCATGCTGCTCGAGCGCCTCCGCGGCGTGAACTGCACCGCGTCGCGCTGCTGCTACCTCAAGAACAAGGAGCTCGAGCGGAGCATCGCGGCCACGCGCGCGCGGCTCGATCGCTGATAGAGCGCGCGCGACAGAGGGCGACTCGCCGCTACTTCGGGGGCTCGCCCGGCGCCTTGGCCGTCGGGCGCGCGCTGGCCGACGCCGACGCGCTCGCCGCGGCAGGCGCCGCGCTCGCCGCCGCCGGAGCCGACGCGCCGCCGCCGACGGTCGCGTAGTAGGTGAACTTCTTGTCCTTGATCTGCACGACGACGACCGGCTTGTCCGCGTTGCGCTCGGCGTTGATCGTGATCGTGCCCGTCGCGCCGTTGAAGTTCTTCGTGTCCTGGATGGCCTGGCGGATCGCGTCGCGCGCGGCGTCGCGCGCCTTGTCGTCGCCCGGGGGACCGTCGACCTTCGCGCGGCCCATCGCGTCGGCGAGCATCTTCGCCGCGTCGTAGCCCTGCGCGGCGAGGCTCGAGGGGCTGCGCTTGAAGCGCTCGGTGTACTTCGCGACGAAGCGCTTCGAGTTCTCCCAGGGCACGTCGGGCGCGTAGTGGTTCGTGAAGAACGCGCCCTCGAGCTCTGCGCCGGCGTCGGTGAGGAGCTCGTTCGCGTCCCACCCGTCGCCGCCGACGAACATGCTGCCCGGCACGCCCGCGGCCTTCGCCTGGCGCGCGATCTGGCTCATCGCGTTGTAGTAGATGGGCGCGTAGATGACGTCCGG
>DASYCF010000918.1:0-2417 GCA_036500365.1 Byssovorax sp. | reverse complement strand
GACCTTGCCGAGCCCGGTCGTCTGCGTCGGCTGCGTCATCGCGGCGCGAGGCTACCACGAACGGAACGGCCAATCGCCGAGCTGGGCGCTCGACTCAGTCGAGCTCGAGGCCGCTGCTCGCGGCGTCGCTCACCGAGATAGAGCCGGTCCAGCTGCAGCTGCATGTCGAGTCGTCGGTGAGCGCGTTCACGTCTTCGACCGTCACGACGCTCGAGCCCGGCGACCACGGTGACGTGATGACGGGGACGCAGGGCTGCGGCGTCAGGACGCCGAGCGCCGCGGCGGTCGCGGCGGCGACTTGAGGGTTGGCCTGCGTCTGACACATGCCGAACGGCATCACGTTGGTCATCGGCGCGAAGTCGTCGACCGTGGCGACGGCCGAGGCGTCGCCGCTCGTGCCATGGGTCGAGATCGCGAGCGACGAGGGCGACGTGCCCTGGCTGCATTTCAACTTGGCGCCGAGCAGCACGAGCTTCTTCACGGTGGCCTCCGCGCGCGACGCGGCGCTCGGTGAGCGATCGCACGCGTGCGGTGCAGTGTAGTCAAGCGGCGTGGGTGCTCCAAGCGCGGACACGCGCGTGCTCGGTTCGCTCGATTTGCCGGCACGAGCCGCGATGGTACGGTCCCCCCGTCACGGCGCCGCGGCGCGTTCGACGGTCAGGAGATTGTCAGGGATGAATGGCGCAGACGCGAGCGCGGAAGGCCCGATCTCGGGCGTGCCGCTCGCGCAGTACGCGGCGGTGACAGCGGCGCTCGCGGCGGCTCACCCGTTGAAGGCCGTCCTCGCGGCGGAGGGCATCGACGCGCGGAGCTGGGCCCAGGCGGACGCCGGCTGGACGGTGCGCCTCGACGCCGACGCGTCGCTGCTCGCGAGGTACGAGGCGGCCCTCGCGGCCGCGGCCGATCGGCTGGAGCGCACGGTGGAGCCGATCGACGCCGACGTCGCCGCGTGGGCTGCGTTCCTCGCCGCGCTCGCCCGTGACGCGGAGGCGCTCTTGCAGCAGCACGGGATCACGCACGACGACGTCGCGCGCCTCCGTCGAGCGTGGGACGCGCGGACCGCCGCCGACCCCGGCGTGCGGCAGCGGCTCGCCGAGCTCCGACACGACCCGGGGCCGCTCCCCGCGCTGCGCGTCGTGAAGGCGAAGCTCCGGAGCTCGGGTGCGGGCCTGTCCGCGGAGGCGCTGGCACCGGAGCCCGCGGCGCGCTCGTACGTGCCGCTCGTCGCGCCGTCGCAGGCCGCGATCGCGCCGCCGCCGCTCGTCGCGATGCCCGCGTCGCCGGCGCACGGCGCGGAGGAGCGGCTCGCGATCGGCGCCGCGAACTTCGACATCGACGACCCGTCGACCATCGTGCTGTCGCCCGCGGTCGCGGCCGCAGCGGGCGGCGGCGCGCGTCCGTTCGCCCCGCTCGACGAGTCGACCGTGGCCCTCGCGTCGCCGCTGCCGGTCGGCGGCGCGCTCCCGTTTCGAGCGGGTCGGCCTGCCCCGGCCGTGGCGGCGCCGCGCATGCCGGTCGCGCGCCCGCTCGTCGAGGACGCGCTGCCGAAGCTCTACGACGAGCCGGTCGCCGAGACGGAGACGAAGGCGCTCAACCACGTCCCGAACGCGGGGTCCGCGCTGCCGTTCGCGCCTGCGCGCGAGGCGAGCGCCGCCTCCTCGCAGGCGCCGCGCGCGCCCGGCGAGTCGCCCTCGCTCACGCTCGACCAGCACGCCGCGCTCTGCCTCGAGGTCGCCGTGGACCCCGCGCGCGCCGACGAGGCGCTCGGTCGGTTCCACGTGACCGCGGCCGACAAGGCGCACCTCGACGAGATCTACCGGGCTCGCCTGCAAGCCGATCCTGCCCTGCGTGCGCGCTGGAACGTCGCGTTCGAGACCCACCGCCGATGGGTCGCGTCTCGCCTTCGCTGAGACGCTCGCTTGCGGTCTCCGGGGAGACCGGCCACCCTCGCCTCGATGAGCGAGAGCGGCCGAGTCGAAGCCGTCGAAGAGATCCTCCGCGCGTGGCTCCTCGAACGCGAGGTCGCCCTGATGTGCGGTCGATGGATGGACGGCGGCATCATGGAGCTCGTCCTCGAGGACGGCGCCACGCTCTCGACCGCGCACTACTCGGGCCGCTTCGCGGGCCTGCGCGACGTCGCCATCGCGGGGCATCGTCACCACATGCACGTCGACCTCGGCTGCGTCTCCCGCGTGACGTACGCGGTCACACCGAGCGTCTGCTATGGCCTCAAGCCTTCGTTCGAGGTGCGCTTCGGCGGCGCGTCCGACGACGCGGCGTTCGCGGTGACGCTGCTCGCGCCGTACCGGGCGGGCGGGGTCGACGCGGAGCGCGTCGCACGGTACTTCGCGCTGCTTCGTCACCACGCCTCGCGCCACGCGTCGCTCGTGCGGTTCGTCGCCGACGACGGCGGGCGC
>DASYCF010000917.1:0-2927 GCA_036500365.1 Byssovorax sp. | reverse complement strand
GGACGCCGAGCGCCGCGCCGCCGAGCTCGCCGCCCGCGCGCGCGCGGCCGACGCCATGCTCCCGCGCGTCCGCGCAGCCGAGGCGCGGCGCGTCGAGAGCGCCGGCGCCGTCGAGGCGCTCCGCGTCGCGCAGGCCGCGGTGGACGCCGAGCTCGGTCAAGCCCGTCACGAGGCGGCGGCGGCCCTCCGCCTGGCTCGCGAGGGCGCGCGCGAGCTCGCCGAGCTGCTCGTCGCGGTCGAGCCCGCGGGCCAGCACGACCTCTTCGCGCGCGCCGACCATCCGACGAACGCCGCGGGGTGGACGGCGCGCCTCGAGCGTGAGCTCGCCGAGATCGTCGAGGGGGAGGCCGCCGCGGAGGCGGCGCTCGCCGCCGCGCGAGACCAGGACGCGCGGCGCTCGCTCGAGGCGCGCGAGGCCACGGGGCGCCGCGTCGAGGCGACGCGCACCGCCACACGGGCGCGCGCCGTCGCCGCGAGCGCGGTCGCGCGCGCGGGCTTCTCGTCGATCGAGGATCTCGGCGCGGCGCGGCGCGATCCTGCAGCTCTCGACGAGCTCGACGCGTCGCTCGCGCACGACACGGCCGAGCTCGCCCGTCGGACCGCGGTCCTCGACGCGCGCCGGCGTGACGTCCACGTGGAGGTCGACGCCGCCGAAGCTGCCACCGTCGAGGCCGCGCTCGGCGACGCGCGCAGGGGCGCCGCTGCCGCGAGCGCGCAGGCCGCCGCGGCCGACGCGCGCGCCGCCGAGCTCGCCCGTCGCCGCGCGCGCGCCGCCGAGATCCGCGCGAGCGTCGCCGCGCTCGCGCCCCGCGCCGCTCGCCTCACGCGGCTTCGTCACGTCGTCGCCGGGGGCCTCCTCTCCGAGCTCGCCGCCGAACGTCACCTCGAGCTCGTCCTGACGTCCGCCGAGCAGATCCTCCGGTCCGTGTCCGGCGATCGCTACGGGATTTTGCGGCGCGCGGACGGGTCCTTCGCCGTGCGCGACGCCGCGCACGCGGGCCTCGTCCGGCCGCCGAGCACGCTGTCTGGCGGCGAGACGTTCCTCGTGTCGCTCTCGCTCGCTCTCGCGCTGTCGGAGCGCATCCAGGTCGCGGGTCGCACGCGCTTCGACTTCTTCTTCCTCGACGAGGGCTTCGGCTCGCTCGACGCGGCGACGCTCGATCTCGCGCTCGGCGCCCTCGAGCGGCTGCGCGATGCGGGGCGCGTCATCGGCATGATCTCGCACGTGCCCGCCGTCGAGGAGCGCATGCCGCGGCGCTTGCGGGTCGTCCCGAGCCGACCGCGCGGCCACGCGCGCGTCGTCCACGAGCTCCCCTAGAGAGCGACTGGTCGGCAATCGGCAACGCGCTGAGGCCGCTGGCGCCACCGGTGGTGCGTCCGGTGGAGGTCGAGGAGGAGTGGGGATTTTCCAACGTCGCAGATGCTGTGCTTGTCGGCGGCCTCGTCTCGAGACCAGGCGCGTCGTGTCTGGCAGGCGGATCGACGGCCTCACGGCCGGTCACGCGGCCCATCCGCAGCCGGCGTGGCGGACGCCGAGGGTGGCGAGGCGCGCGAGGTTGATGGCGGCGGCGAGCGTCGCGAAGTCGCGCGTGATGGGCTCGACGCCGCGACGCGCGCGCGTCGTCGAGCCGACCGAGCAGAGCCACGAGCGGCTCGACCTCCGCGCGCGCAGCGGAACCGCGCGAGCCGGTCCGCCCCCGTGCGGCTCGCCGCCTGCTCGATGCCGAGCAGCACAGAGAGCTGCGCGCGTCGCAGCTGATCCGCGAGCGTCCCGTGCCCGCGCGGGAGCGCCTGCGCGATGCTCTCCCCGAGCGCGAGCTCCCCTCGGCCGTATTCAACACCACGCTCGCCGCCGCCCGCCGAAGCTGCCGCCCCAAGTCAGCATCCCGCCGCTCGACCGCCGCCAACACGGGCCGAAGCTCAGCCAACGTCTCCAACATCACCGGATAGATACGAAGCATCGAGACCTCCTCCCCCTCTCGTCGTGAGAGGCGAACCCCCGCCCGCCGCCGCCCGCACGGGCGCGCCGCCGGTTACCTCCCTCCACCCGGGCACGTTCCTCGCGACCAAGATGGTCACGGAGGCCGGCGTCGCGCCGCGCGGCGAGCCGAGCTCGGGAGCCGATGCGATCGTCCACGCGCTCGCTGCGACGCTCGCGGGCAAGACGGGCGCGTACTTCGACGTGAGGCACGAGACGCACGCCGACGCGGCCGCGCACGACGCGGGGTTTCAGCGCTGGCTCCAGGCCTACGCGTCGAAGGCGGTCGAGCCGTTCGGCCGCGGGCTCGTCATCCCGAGCTGACCTTCAAGCGAGCGCGGCGGCGCGTGCCTTCGCGACGATCTCGCGCAGCCGGTCGATGCCCTCGAGGCTCCGCGCGCCGTACCACATGAGATCACGGCCGTCGCAGCGAACGACCTGGCCGCGCGTCGCTGCCGGGATGGGGAGCGCGCGGAAGACGTCGGCGTCGGCGTCGGTGAACGCGTGCGGCTCGTCGGGCAGGAGGACGAGCGCGGGCGCGCGCGCCGTCACCTCGTCGAGCGTGACGCGCGGGTAGCGCGTGTCCTTGCCCTCGATCCTCTCGGGAGGCAGCCCGGCGGCGCGTCCGAGGTCGGCGGCCAGCGGGTACCTGCGGTCGCGATCGCCGAACACGTTCGCGCCGCCCGCGAGGCGCAGCACGTCGGCCATGAACGTCGCGTCGTTCGCGGTCATCAGCGGATCCATCCAGATGGGCACGAACGTCGGCACCGGGTCGCGCGACGCGGCCGCCTCGGCCTCGCGGTGCGCGTGGTACGCTTGGGCGACGACGCTCCGCGCGGGCTCGGCGCCCCCGTCGAGGCCGAGCGCGCGCGCGAGCCGGGCCAAATGCGCGAGGCCCTGCGCCACCGTGCGTGGGAACGACACCAGCACCGACAGCCCCGCTGCGTCG
>DASYCF010000916.1:0-1676 GCA_036500365.1 Byssovorax sp. | reverse complement strand
CCGTGCCGGCGCCGACGAGCATGACGTGGGCCGGCGCGCCGAGCGCGACGAGCTCCTCGCTCGGGCCGGCGACGCGCACGTCGAGCTGGTCGAGGAGGACGTTTCGCTGCGCCTCGTCGACGTCGCCGAGCGGACCGATCGTCGCGCCGGCGAGGGCCTGCACCCGGTCGCCGCGGGCGCGAAGCTCGTCGAGGATCCAGGGGCAAGGGGCGAGCGCGCGGTCGATCGTCGCCTGATCCCACACGGCGACGCGCGCACCGGCTGCGTCGGCGACGACGCGCAGCGCGACGGGCTCGGCCAGCGACCCGCGCGAGACGACGACGGCGCCCCGCGTGACGCGAGACGCGGGCGCGTCGACGAGACGCGCGCACACGACGGCGCCGCCCGTGATCAAGAGCGCCGCGCCGAAGCCGCTGATCTCCTCGTCGGCGTTGAGCTCCTCGACCCGCGCGACGGCCGCGAGCTTGGTCTGCTCGTCGGGGGGCAGGTCGACGAACGCGTCCACCTCGTCGAGGAACACGTCTCCGAGCGCCGCGCGCTCCGCTGCCGGCGCCGACCTACGCGAGGACGCCGGGCGCGCGCTCGAGGGAGCTGCGACGGGAGGCGCGGGCGCGGGAGGCGCGGGCGCGGGAGCGGCGGCTGCGGGAGGCGTCGCGGGCGCGGAAGCCGCCGCGCGCGATGCGGGCTCCGGCTCCGTCTTCGCCCGCGCGCGTCGCTCGGCTTCGTCTTCCCCGAGCTGGTGTGCGGGCGCCGACGCAGGAGGCTCCGCGATGTGCGGCGCCGGCGGCTGCTTGAGCGAAGCGCCCGGGGGCAAGACCATGTCGCGAGGCGACGACGCGTGATCAGGCGACTGCAACGTCGAGCGGGCGACCACCCCTGCGCTCGACGACGATGCCGGCGGTGCGTCGGGGTTCTTGGAAGGGATCGAGCGCCGATCGACCGACGTCGGCTCGATGCGCCGCGGCGGTGCGGAGGGCGCAGAAGGCCCCCGCGCGCCGTCGACGGCAGGACGAATCGATGGCGCCGGCGCCCCAGGCGACGACGCCGGCGCGGACGGCGAAGACGCAGCAGGAGCCGCAGGCGCAGCCGCGGCGGGCGGCGGCGCGGCTTCGGCCGACGCCTTTTGCGCCTGCGCGGCGAGCGGCGACTGGGCGGTCCCCGTCGCGGTGGTGGTGCGCTGGCGCGCGCGCTCCTGCGAGCGCTTCAGCGTGGTGTCGATGGGCGCCGCGGACGTCACCACCCCCTCGAGATCCTCGGCTTCGTCGCGACGCGACCGAACCTGCAGGTCTCGATCGCGAGGTTGGACCGACGGCACGGCGCGCGACGGCGCAGACTCCTCGGACCAGGGATCGAGGATGGGCGCGCGGGGCGGCTTCTTGCGGGCGTGCGCCGCAGAGGCGGCCGCCTTCGACCGCGGGCCCTGCTGCGCGTGAGCTTTGTCGTGGTCGTCGGCCGGCGCAGGCGGGCGAACGCTCGGCTGCGCCGCTGCGGGCGAGACGTGCGCCTCGACGTGCGGCGCAGAGACCGACGTCGGCGCTGGCGGGGCGTGCGACGGCAACGGCGCAGGCGGGGCGTGCGACGGCACGGGCGCCGGAGCCGACGGCGGCGCGCCGACGTTCGACGGGCCCGGAGCGACGGAAGGATGAGGAGCTGGGACGCGGGACGCGCTCGGCGCA
>DASYCF010000915.1:0-10771 GCA_036500365.1 Byssovorax sp. | reverse complement strand
CTCGGACCATCTCCGCCCGGCGTGGCCCGCATCGACGCCGCGTCGAGCAGCGTGCCGAGCATCGCCCCGAGCTCGGCCGCGCCGCCGAGCGCGATCGCGAACGCCGCGACGGCGGCCCATCGATGCGGCGGCGGGCTCGTCCGAGGCTCGTCGTCCCACGCGAGCACGTCGGCGGCCACGACGACGAGGGAGGGACGCGCGACGCTCGCGCCGAACCAGACGACCATCGCCCCCGCCATCTCCGGGCCGCCGAGCGCGAGCGCGAAGTGCCCGGCCGCCGCGAGCGAGACGCCGACGAGCGCAACGGCGCGCGGGCCGAGGCGGACCGCGAGCGCGCCGCCGACGAGCAGGCCGAGGACCGTCGCCCACGTCATCAGCGCGTGGCCACGTCCGAGCGCCACGGCGAGGAGCTCGTAGCTGAGGCTCGCCTGCATCGCGAGGCTGCCCATGCGCTCGAGCAGCGTGATCGCAAGGAGGAGCACGAGCGCGAGGCGCGCGGACCGTTTCACGCCGCCGAGGATCGCACGCACGCCAGAGCGAGGCACGTGTCTCGCGCCGCCCCGCGGGTGCGCCGACGGTCGTCGGAGCGTCATCGCGCGCGGAGCCGAGCGCGCGGCTCAGTCGTCGGGCGCGATCGCCGCGCGGAGCGCGGTGGTCTCGAAGGGCTTCTCGAGGAGGCGGTTGTCGACGTTGGCGAGGAACTCGACGGCGCGCGGCGTGAACGCGCCGCCGGTCATGAAGACGAAGCGCCGCTCGAGGCCCGGGTGACGCCGCGCGGCCTCGGCGAAGAGGTCCATGCCGGTCATCCCGGGCATCATCAGATCGCACAGGATGACGTCGTACGCGTCGCCGCTCGTCAACAGCGCGAGGGCCGCGCGCGCGTCGCCCGCGACCGCGACGTCGCAGTCGCGCGCGAGGGTGCGGCGCATCATCTCCGCGAGGGGGAGCTCGTCGTCGACGATCAGGACGCGCCGGCGCGCACGGCGCGGCGCGGGCGCGGGCGCGGGCGCGGGCGCCGTCCGCGGCAGCGCGGCCGACGCGACCGTGTCGGCGCGTGGCGCGCCCTTCGCCGGTGCATCGCCGTCGATCGCGGCCGCGGGCAGCGTCACGCGGAAGGTCGTCCCGCGCGCGGGCGCGCTCGTGAACGTGATGACGCCGCCGTGGGCGCTGACGATGCCGTGGCAGATCGAGAGGCCGAGGCCGAGCCCTTCGCCGACGGCCTTCGTCGTGAAGAACGGATCGAAGACGCGCGGGCGCACGTCGTCGGGGATGCCGACGCCGCTGTCCGACACCTCGATCATCGCCTCGCCCGCGGGGCCCGTGCGCGTGGCGACGCGGATCTCGTTCTCGGCGCGCCCGTCGGGCAGCGCTTGCACGGCGTTGACGAGCAGGTTCAAGACGACCTGCTCGAGCCGCTGCGCGCTGCCGACCACGGCGGGGACGTCGCCGAAGTCGGTCACGAGGCGCGCGCGGTGGTGGAGCTCGTTGTGGATGACGCGCAGCGCCGCCTCGACGACGGCGCGCAGCTCGACGCGCCCGCGCTCGGCGACGTCGGGCCGCGACGTCGCGCGGATCTGCCCGATGATGCCGCCGACGCGCGTCGCGCCCTCGCGCGCGCCGTCGAGCAGCTCGCGGAGGCGCGCGGTGACGGCGGGCGCGAGGAGCGCGTCGTCGAGCGCTTCGAGCGTCTGCTCGATGCCGAGGAGCGCATACGACAGCGGGTTGTTCATCTCGTGCGCGATGCCGGCGAGCAGCGTGCCGAGCGCGGAGAGCCGGTCCTGCTGCGCGAGGCGCGCCTCGAACTCCTTCCTCTGCGTGACGTCGCGCGCGAAGCCGAGGATCGCGGGCCGCCCCTCCCACGTGATGGGCATCGAGTGCACCTCGGTCATCACCCACGTGCCGTCGGCGCGCCGCGTGTCGTACTCGCGCGGCGCGAGCTGCTCCTTCGTCGTGAACATGTGCTCGGTGCGCGCGCGCATCGAGGCGCGATCCTCGTCGTGGAAGAACGTGCTCGGGTCGGCGGAGAGCAGCGCCTCGACGCTCGGGTAGCGCAGCATGCGCGCGGCGGCCGGGTTCGCGTAGACGAGCCGCCGCCCGTCGTTGATCCACACCGCGTCGGGCGCGAGCTCGATGAGCTGCCGAAACGAGAGCTCCGAGGCCGGCTCCTTCGCGACGCGGTCGACCATTCGAAGGTCGCGATGCTACCCGAAGTGAGACTGGTCGGCGCCGCCGCGACGACAGCTCAGCGCGCCCGGCGGATCGCGTCGACGAAGGCCTGGAAAGCGGGGATGAGCGCGCAGGCGCGCCCGGCATTCTCGCGAGCAAAATCTCGAAGTTGGGCGAGGAGCATGCCTGCCGTGCTCGAGGTCACGCCGAGCCCCGCGCCGGCTTCGGCGATGGCTGCGAGGAGATCCTTTCTCGGGAACCACAAGAGCGCGCCGCCAACCTCGAGCTGGCGGAACGTCGCGAGGCGCTCCTCGAATCGACGGTCGCGCTCGGCTTCGTCGGGGACCTTCTCGATGTGATCGCGCGGGCAGAGCGTAGCCCGCCCGCGGGGGGAGGATCGCGTCGCGAGCGGACCGCTGCGGGGCGCCGCCCTTCCGTGGATGCCTCGAGGTACCGCGTGGCGGGGCGCCGCCTCGGCTCGGGGTACCTCGAGGCACCGGCGTGCGGGACGCCGCCTCGGGTCGGGGTGCCTCGAGGCATCCCCCTGCGGGACGCCGCCGCGGGTCAGGGTGCCTCGAGGCATCGCCCTGCGGGACGACGCCTCGGGTCAGGGTGCCTCGAGGCATCCCCCCGCGGGACGCCGTCTCGATCCGGGGTGCATCGAGGCACGGGCGGGCGGGACGGCGCCTCGGCGTGGGTGCCTCGCGGCTACGCGTCGGGCAGATCGGGCACGGGCCCCGGGTCGGGGGCAGGCGCGGGCGCGGGCGCAGGCCCGGGGGCGGGCGCAGGGCCGGGCATGGGCGCAGGGCCGGGCGCGGGGACGGGGGCGGTCGTCGCGCGGCGCGCCACCTCGATGCGGTGATCGTCGATCGGCTTCAGCGCGGCGCGGACGCGCTTCAGCGTCGCCGCGGTGCCGTCGGCCATCGCCGCGACCTGGAACGAGTAGTCCGCGATCGCCTTCGCGACGGCGCGGAGCGGGTCGGCGAGCGCCGCGTCGGCCGGCGCGTCGGCGGCCTTGGTGATGCCGAGCGCCTCGCCGTATGCGGCGTGGCAGCGCTTCACCTCGGCGAGGAAGTCTGCGCCAGCGACGTCGTCGATCTTCGCCTGCAGGCCGTTGGCCGCGATCCGCGCGAGCTTGTCCTCGCCCTCGGTCCACTCGGCCTTGTACGGCAGGGTGAGGAACGTGCGCCCGCCGTCGCCGAACACGGCGTCGAGCGCCGCCTGCGCGACGGCGGCGCGCGGGTAGCGATCGGCGGGGAGCGAGGCATACGCGGTGAGCCGGTCGTGGAGCGCGCCCCACGCGTTGTCGATAGCGGTGTCGGCTGCGCGCCTGTCGGGCGCCTTGCCCGCCGACTGCGCGGCGCCCCGCGCGCTCTGCAGCGCCACGGTCGCCTTTCGGAGCGCCTTGCCGGTGCGGCGCACACCGTCGGTCGGCTCCTTCGGATACGCCGTGAGCAGCCCCACCGCGAGCGCGTAGCCCGATCGGGCGTCGACGACGGGCGGCCGCGTGTACGGCGTGGGATCGAAATCGGTCATGTCACCCTCCTCACACAGGGATCGGCCATCGTCGCGAACGCGTCAAGCGCACGACGAGGCGTCGAAACGCCGTTCGCTCCCGAGCCCCGGACTGAAGTCCGGGGCACTGGGTCGGCGTCATCGTTCCCGTAGACCGTCAAGCCCGCCCTCCGGGCGGGCTGCTTGTTCTGGCGCTGGTGAGCCCGCCCGGAGGGCCGGCTTCTAGGCTTCACGCGGCGAGGAGCTTCGACCGTGCCCCGGACTTGAGTCCGGGGCTTTGGAGCATGCATGCTCGCTCGGGATCAGCGGCCGGGAGCCGGCCCGCCGTCCATTTCCATCGCGATCGGGAGCTCGATAGCCTCGCCGCGAGCGAAGCGGACGAGAGCGCGCAGCGCTTCGTCGCAGCACGAGCGCCCACTTCCAAACTTTTCGAACGCGCTGCTGATGCAGATGCGATTTCCGTCGAATTCGAGCACGAAGCTCGGGAGCTCGAGGTCGTCGCGAAACTCGAGTCGGTAGTGCGTGTCGTCGACCTTCACGATGTTGACGAGCTCGATGGCGCCGCACTTCGAGAGCTCGTCGACTCGGGACCGCGGACGCGAGTGCCTCGGCATTCACGAAGGATAGCGGTCGCCGACCGAACGCGACGTGCCTGGTCTCGAGACGAGGTCGCCGACAAGCACAGCCTCCTCGACGTGAGAAAATCCCCACTCCATCTTCCGCTTCCGAGACCCGAGGCGCAGCCCCTCGGCGTCCACCCGGACGATCCGCCGCGGGCCACGCGGGCGAGCTCACCCAAGCCTCCCCGGGCTGACGCTTCCAACCCGCGCGGGGTTGCCCCGGACGGGGGCGCCTCTATGCTGGGCCGCCTTGACCTTCTTGCCCCTCGCCCTCGTGCTCGCGGATGCGGGCCTTCAGCACATGAGCGCGGTCCCGATGACGGACCGCATCGTGCTCGACGGCAAGCTCGACGAGCCCGCGTGGCGCGCCGCGCCGCCCGACGAGCGCTTCACGCAGAAGATGCCCGACGGCGGCAAGCCGCCGGTCGAGAAGACGACCGTGCGCGTCCTCTACGACAAGGAGTTCCTCTACGTCGGCGTCGACTGCACGCAGGAGACCGCGCCCGTCGTCGCGCGGCTCACGCGGCGCGACCACCCGATCGAGGCCGACTCGGTGACGGTCATCTTCGGCACCCGGGGCGACGGCAAGAGCGCCTTCGAGTTCTCGGTGAACGCGGCCGGCGTCCTGAGCGACGGCATCCACTTCAACGACACGGACATGAACACCGACTGGGACGAGAACTGGGAGGCCGTCACCGCGATCACGAAGCGCGGCTGGTCGGCCGAGTTCAAGATCCCGCTGCGCATCCTGCGCTTCCCGTCCGTCGCCGAGCAGAGCTGGGGCTTCGAGGTGCGTCGCTACGTCTCGCACCGCCAAGAGACCGACGAGTGGGCGTTCATCCCGCGCGACATGGGCGGCGAGGTCTCGCGCTACGGCCACCTCGACGGGCTGAAGGGCCTCTCGCAGAAGACGAGCGTCGAGCTCCGGCCGTTCGTCGTGGCGACGGTGCGCCACCTCGATCCGCAGGGCCGCATCCCCGGCACCGACTACGACTTCTTCACGGGTCGAGGGTTCCAGTTCACGCCGAGCGCCGGGCTCGACCTCAAATGGCACGTCACGCAGGCGCTCACGCTCGACGCGACGTTCAACCCCGACTTCGGTCAGGTCGAGCAGGATCAGGTGGTGTTGAACCTCACGACCTTCGAGACGTTCTATCCCGAGAAGCGGCCCTTCTTCCTCGAGGGGATCGACACGTTCTCGCTGCCGCTGCCGCTCCTCTACACGCGGCGCATCGGCCTCGCGCCCGAGCTCCCCGTGCTGCGCTCGGGCGCGCCGTTCTTCGAGCATCAGGTCGACTCGACCGCGACCGTGCCCATCTACATGGCGGCGAAGCTCAGCGGCGATCTCGGCGGCGGCTGGTCGACGAGCGAGCTCCTCGCCCTCACCGCCAAGGAGAGCTCCGAGGTGAACGTGAACGGCGCGCCCGCGGTCGACCGCCTCGCGCAGCCGATCACGGCGTTCAAGCTCTTTCGATTGAAGAAGGACCTCGGCTCGGACGCGTACGTCGGCGGCGTCGTCATGGCGACGAACCGCCTCGAGCCGGGCGGCGAGCCGTACCCCGCGCTGCCGGGGACGCCCGATTACCCCACCACCGAGCTCTGCCCCGACGGCAACACCGCGGCTCCGAACCAGCGCTGCTTCCACGACTCGTACGTCGCAGGCCTCGACGCGAAATGGCGCCCCGGCGGCGGCGACTGGGTGGGCACGGCGCAGGTCGTCAATACGCTGATCGAGAACGGCCCGCCGCGCCTCCAGCCCGACGGCGTCGTCATCAGCTCGGGCGACCTCGCGCCCGTCGCCTACGTGAACGTCAACAAAGACGGCGGAAAGCACCTCATCGGCGGCGTCGTCTACGACTTCCACGGCCTCAAGGCCGACTACAACGACCTCGGCTACATGCAGCGTCAGAATCAGCACCACGTCGACGCGAACGTCGAGTGGCGCACGCTCGAGCCCTGGGCGTCGACGAACGAGACGCACACGTGGATCGAGTTCTTCGACCGCTACAACCTCGCGGGCCTCCCGCTCGGGCGCGGCATCCAGCTCGGGAGCTACATCAAGTACAAGAACTTCTGGTCGAGCTATGGCCTCCTCCGCGCGAGCTGGACGTACGACGACGACCGCGAGGTCGGCGACGGCACGGCGCTCGAGCGCCTCGCGAACTTCGGCTTCGAGGCGAGCGTCGCGAGCGATACCCGCAAGATCGTGCACGGGAGCATCTGGCAACAGACGCTCTTCAACGAGAACGGCGTCTTGCACCAGGGCCAGGCCGACGTCGCCGTCAACGTGCTCCCCCAGTGGGACGTCGAGGCGATCCCGACCTGGTATTTCACGTGGGGTGAGCCGCGCTACGCCGGCTCGCAGGACGAGATCTACCTGTTCGGCAAGCAGCGCGGCGAGAACGTCGCGATGACGCTGCGCTCGACGTACACGTTCACGCCGCGGCTCACCCTCCAGGCTTACGGTCAGCTCTTCCTCGCGGCCGTGCACTACAGCGACATCACGAGCTACCCGGCGATGTGCCTCGACCCGACGCAGCCGTGCCTCGACGGCGACACGGCGTCGACCCACGTCGTCCACCTGAGCGACCTCAGGCCGTTCACGGGCTTCGTGCTGAACAGCCCCGATTACGTGGAGGCGACGTTCAACGCGAACGTCGTCCTCCGCTGGGAGTACAAGCTCGGCTCGACGATCTATGTCGTCTACAGCCACGGTCAGGACAACACGGTGTCGACCGTGTACTCCACGAACCCGGCCTATCTCAATTTCCAGCTCTTGAAGCCGCGCGCCGCGGACGACGCGTTCGCCGTGAAGGTCTCGTACTTCTGGCAGTGAGCGCGGGCGTAAGATGCCGCCATGTCGAGCCCGCGCACCGCACGTCTCCCCGTCTTGTTCCTCGCCGCGTCGGCCGTCGTCGCGGCGTCGTCGATCGGCGCGTGCGGCGGCGACAGCGCGGCGCCGGCGACGGCGGCCGGCGCGGCCGGGCCCGGTGGCGAGTCACCGGCCTCGACGAGCGCGACGGGGATGGGCGGCGCGGGCGGCGCTCCGGGCGATCGGCGCGTCGTGATCCTGTTCACGTCGGACGAGCACTCGCACCTCTTCGCGTTCACCCCCGAGCTCGACGACTTCCCGATCCCGGCGCAGGCCGGCACCGGGCCGCTCGTCGGCGGCGTCGCGCGGCGCGCCGCGGTGATCGCCGCCGAGCGCAACAAGGCCGAGGACTCGGGCGCCGATTCGATCCTCGTCAGCGCCGGCGACAACCAGATGGGCACGCTCGTGCACACCGCGTTCGAGACCGACTCGATCGACTACGGCACCATGAAGTCGCTCGGGTACGACGTGACCACGTTCGGAAACCACGAGTTCGACTTCGGCCCGGCCGCGCTCGCGGCGTCGCTCTCGGCGGCGAAGGCGGGCGCCGGCCTCCCCCCGATCGTCGCGACCAACATCCACTTCTCGAGCTCGTCGCCCGACGACGACGCGCTCGCCGCGCTCTACTCGACCGACGTGACCGACGCGGCGCTCGCGCACCCGTACCGCGTCCTCACGACGAAGCGCGGGCTCAAGATCGGCGTCATCGGCTACGTCGGCGTCGACGCGTCGAACGTGGCGCCGAACAAGGTGCCGGTGGCGTTCTCCGAGCTCGGCGTCGCCGCCGGCTCCGAGGCCGACCCGTCCGTCGTCTTGCCGAAGCTCTACGCGGATCTCCAGCCGGTCGTCGACACGCTCCGCACGACCGAGAAGGTCGACCTCGTGATCGCGCTCGCGCACGGCGGCGTGAACGACTCGTCGACCGAGGCCGGCATCGAGGCGAGCGACGACTGGAACGTGTGCAAGAACGTGAAGGGCCTCGACTTCATCGTCAGCGGGCACGCGCACAACCCCGACCCCGCTCCGATCACGGTGAATCAGACGGGCGGCAAGAGCTGCCTCGTCCTCAACGCGAGCTCGTTCGGTCGCCACGTCGGCCGCGTCGAGTTCACGGTCCCGGGCGACGCGAAGAGGCCGGTCGACTGGGACAACGCCTCGCAGGCGCTCATCCCGGTCACGGAGGCGACGGCGCCCGACGTCACGCAGGCCGCCGCCGCGGCGCCGCTCGTCGAGGAGCTCGAGGAGGGCGCGTACCTGCCCGCGCTGCTCACGACCGTGACCGGCGCCGCCGTCGTCAACGACCCGGAGACGCCGGGTGATCTGTACTTCCACCCGATCACGACGACGGCGTTCGACGTGACGGACACGCACGCGCTCCTCGACCTCAGCGCCGACGCGATGCTCGCGCAGTCCGACGCGGCGGGCACGCCCGGCGACCTCGCGATCGAGTCGGCCGGCGTCATCCGCAGCGTGCTGTCGAAGGGCAAGACGGGCGTCGTCTCCGCGGCCGACGCGTTCGGCGTCGTGCCGCTCGGCGCGAGCCCGGTCGACGGCACGATCGGCTACCCGCTCGTGCGCGCGTACATCATCCCGTTCGAGCTCCGCGCCGTGGTCGAGTTCGCGCTGGCGCGCGGCGCGACCGACAACGACTACGAGCTCGGCTTCGCGGGCCTCAAGGTCGAGTACGACGCGACGCGCCCGCTCGTGCTCGCGCTGTCCGACCTCGTCGATCCGACGAAGGGCCAGGTCATGCGCCTGTCGATCGACTCCGACCACAGCGACGGCTTCGAGCAGTTCGACACCGTGATCTACGACCGCGCGGCGGGCACCGCGAGCACGGCTGCCATCGCCGTCGTGACGTCGAGCTACATCGCGCAGTTCGCCTCGTCGGCCGACGTCACGCTCACCGACGTGAGCGGCACGCAGATCTCCGTGCTCGACGCGATCCTCCATCGACCGAGCGGCGCCGAGTACAAACAGGTCGAGGCGTTCTTGACCTTCCTGCACGCGTCGCCCGGCGGCGCGCTGTCGTCGCTCTACGACAAATCGAGCCCGAGCTACACGCAGCGGCTCGTCTGCACGAACGGCTGCTGAGCGGTGGCCCCGTCGCGTGAGCTCTGGCCAGGCGAGGTGCACGTCCTCTGGACCGAGACCGCCGACTGCGAGGAGGCCGAGCGCTGCGCGGAGTGGGAGGCGCTGCTCACCGACGCCGAGCGCGAGCGACGCGATCGCTTCGTCGTCGCGCGCGTGAGGCACGAGTACCTCGTCACGCGCGCGCTCGCCCGCACGACGCTCGCCGCGTACGCGGGGCTCGATCCGCGCGCGCTGGAGTTCGAGTCGAACGCGTGGGGTCGACCGGAGATCGCCCTGCCCGAGGCCGCGCGCGCGCTGCGCTTCAACCTGTCGAACACCATCGGCCTCGTCGCGATCGCGGTCGCGCGCGACATCGAGGTCGGCGTCGACGTCGAGGACACGCAGCGCCGCGGCGAGACGGTCGCCGTCGCCCACCGGTTCTTCGCCGAGTCCGAGGTGCGCGACCTCGGCCTCGTGCCCGAGGAAGGTCGTCGCGCGCGCTTCTTCGACTACTGGACGCTGAAGGAGGCGTACATCAAGGCGCGCGGCATGGGCCTCGCGATCCCGCTCGAGCAGTTCGCGTTCTCGATCGACGGTGCGCGCGTCTCGATCGCCTTCGACCCGCGGCTCGACGACGACCCCGCCGCGTGGCAGTTCGCCCAGCGCTCTCCGACGTCGCGTCACCGGCTCTCGCTCGCCATCCGCCGCGGCGCGCGCGAGGATCTCCCCCTCACGTTCGAACGCGTCGTGCCGCCTGCCCGCTGAGGCGCCGCATCGATCCGCGTCAACCGCCGCCGCCGGCTCCGCCGCCGCCTTCGCCGGGTGGAAAATCGCTCGGATCGAACGGCGGCGCGTCGGCGAAGCCGTTGAGCACGTCGACCACGTGGAAGACGTCGCCGATCTCGTAGAAGTTCACCATCACGTAGTTCGGCAGCTGCATCTCCGCGCCCTGACAGAGGAGCTGCCGGTCGACGAGGAACGGGTCCGTGTTCGTCGTCGCCGCCTCGGCCGTGCTCGCGACGGCCATGTCCTCGAGGTAGTTGTCGACGACGTAGATCGCGTCGCCCTTCGTCCCGCGGTCGGCGTCGCACCGCCGGAAGTCGGCCAGCGACTCGTTGTCCCACGGCGTCTCCCACGTGAACGCGAAGCGATCGAGGAGCCACGGCTCGGCGGCCGGCGCGTCGGACGACAGCAGCGCCACGACGCGCTCACCGTCGTCGAGCATGGCGCGGAGCGTCGGCCAGGCAGCGCCGAGCGCGTGGGCGCGCGCGTACGGTGCGAGCCCGGCGTCGTTCATCGCGCGCGCGACGTCGGCGCCGGTCGAGCCGTTGCTGGTCTCCATCAACAGCGTGACGAGCTCGTCGGGGTGCGCGGCGACGAACGCGCGGATCTCCGCGAGCCCGTCGACGAGGCGCTCGTGGCCGAGGATGCACGCGCCGTGGCAGAGGCTCGGCGCGTTCGAATCGTCCGGGTTCGGCTGCACCTCGAGGTGCAGGACGCGCACGCCGTCGTCGAGCTGTCGCGT
>DASYCF010000914.1:0-3738 GCA_036500365.1 Byssovorax sp. | reverse complement strand
CGACGTCGAGCGGGTCGCCGCTCTGGGGCGCATAGAGGTAGACGTCGAGCTGGTTGCCCTCGAACGACGCGCGCACGTTCGACGGATCGTCCGCGCCGACGTCGAACGCGCCCGCCTGGCGCGACCGCACGAAGACGCCGTAGCCGCTCGAGTCGACGAAGAACGAGACCGGCGCGTGCGCGTCGTTCGTTCCGCTCTCCGCGTTGTCGCCGATCGCGAGGAACATCGGCACGACGAGGCCCTTCGCGTCGACGTGGTCGAAGCGCTCGCCGAGGCCGAGGTACGCGCCGCCGTCGATCGCGAGCGCGAACGAGACGAGCGCCGCCTTCGCCCCCTGCGGGCCGAGCGCGAGGTGCAGCACGCCGGGCGCGGGGCTGTCGATCGCGATCGTCGACGTGGGCGCGTCGACCCACGCGGTGCCGGGCGCCCTCGGGTCGTGGAAGTTGTCCGGGTTCACCGTGTCGTAGAAGACGCCGAACGCCGCGCCGTTCGACGCCGCGACGGTCGCGCCGCCGCGCGTGATCGACAGCGCCCCGTCGCCCGCGAGCGTCGCCGTCGTGCCGCCGCCGAGGTCGACGCTCTTCGCCGCCGGCGCGCCGCCCGCCCCGCCCGCGCTCGCAGCGGTCGATGCGCCGGCGCCGCCCGCGCCGCTCGACGCAGCGGGTGGCGCGCTCGAACACGAGAGGCATCCGAGCGCGATGGAGGAGCCGACGAGGAGCGCGCGCGCGTGCACGACGCGGGATTGTACGCGGAGCGCGCCGCGCATCCGCGCGTTTCGTTCTTGGCGCGGCGCACGATCTTGTAGCCTGGACGCCATGCGGACACGCGCTGGATGGGTCGCCTCGTCTCCGATGCTCTCGCTCGCCCTATCGCTCTTCGCCGTGTCGGCGCGCGCCGACGAGCCCGCGGCCGGAGCGCGAGCGGCCGTCGCTCCACAGCTACCCACGAGCGCGTGGGAGGTCGAGCTCGACGGGACGTTGGGCTCCGAGTCGATCACGAGCGGCGCGACGCCTGGCGTGCCCTCGATCGCCGAGCCGCCCTACACCGCGACGAGCTCGCACGGCGCGGGGACCTTGACTGCGCGGCGCTTCATCGCGCCGATCGTCGACGACGACGCGCCGCGAAGCCTCCAGCCGTTCCTTCAGCGCGCGAGCATCGTGTCGGTCGAGGCGAGCCTCGGTGGCTTCTCGGAGTCGATCAGCGTGCCGCCCGACGCGACGGGCCGCACGATCGCCGTCGCCGCGGGCGCCGACGTGTACGCGACGCGCTGGCTCGCCTTCACCGCGTCCGTCGGTTACGCGAGCACGGTGGACGATTTCGACGGTGGTCTTCGAGAGACCTTCGACACGCTGCCCGTCGAGGGCGGCTTCGCCCTGCGCTTCGGAGACGCGCGCTTCGATCTCTCGTGGCAGCCGACGTTCCTGCTCTCGCCCCAGCCGCCGACCGGCGGATATGGCGACATCCACCTCGCGGCCGACCTCGTCTTCGAGCGCGCGGTGGAGGTGACGCTCGACGGGTCGATCTTCCACGGCGGCGCAGCGGTGAACGGCGAGGTCGGCTGGTACGTCACGAAGGGCGTCGGCGTGTTCGTCGGCGGCCTCGGCTCCTCGGGCCACTACCCGCAAGCCGGCCTGCAGGAGGACAAGTACGAGGCGCGCGCGGGCGCCACCGTGTGGCCGATCGCGCGCGTGCGCCTGCTCGCGGAGCTCGACGTCACCGGCCGCGCGGATCGCGGGGCGCAGTTCGCGCCGCAGAGCTTCTTCGACTGCGCGGGTCGTCTGGACGCGCTCGTCCGATTCTGAGGATCGCCGTGACCTCGTCGTGAGGCGCGCCTCCGTGTTGGGTTACCCTGTAGACATGTACGAGCCACCCAGCCCGCGCCGCGCGCTCGCAGTCGGCGCCCTCGGCCTAACCCTCCTCGCCAGCGCGAGCGCGTTCGGCCAGACGACAGGGTCGAAGAGCTCATGGGACGTCGCGCTCGATGGCTCGGTCGGCTCGACGTCGTTCTCACAGGCAGGCTCGTACCTCGGTGTCTCGGAGACGAGCACCCACGGGCAGGGCGTGCTCGAGGTCACGCGCTTCGTCGCGCCGGTCGTCGACGACGACGCGCCGCGCACCCTCCAGCCGTTCTTGCAGCGCGCGAGCACCGTCAGCGTATCGGTCAACGCGGGCGGGTTCTTCACGAGGCTCCCCGGAAATGAGGGCGCCGAGACGGACGTCAACGTCGCGGCCTCGGCGTTCGCCGACGTCTACGTCACGCGGTTCCTCGCGCTCACCGCCGGGTTCTCGTACAGATACGACGACGTGCAGCTGCCGCTCGGCGACACGATCCTCGTCGGCGAGACGCACGTCGTGAGCCCATCGGCCGGCGTCGGCGTGCGCATCGGCGACGCGCGGATCGACCTCTCGTACGCCGCCTCGATCTTCGCCTCGGGCGGCGGTTCGGGCGACGGCGACTGGGGCACGATCGCGCTCGGGGCCGAGGTCGCGCTCCGGCGCAAGCTCTACCTGCACGCCGTCGCGTCGGCCTTTCACGCAGGCGCGGGCGTCTACGCTGGCGCGGAGTACTTCCTCACGAAGGACCTCAGCGGCTTCGTCGACGGGCTCGGCTCGACGGGCGCGTACACCAGCGATCTCAGCCGGCTCGCCGAGTACGGCTTCGACGTCGGCGTCGCCTTCTGGCCCATGCCTCGCCTCCGGCTCGTCGCCGAGTACGCGCTCACGGGGAACCGCGTCCAGAGCCTCATCGAGGGGGGGCCGGGGTCGACGTACCCCACCCCGCCCGTCGACGGGCTCGACAACACGGCGTTCGTCGGCGCGCTCGCGCGCTTGCCCTGAGGGTCGGCTCTCGCGGAAGTTTCCCGGCGCGGCTGCATGGGGCACGATCGCTCGGGAGGCACCTTGCGGCTCGGCATCGATTTCGGCACCACGCGCACCGTCGTCGCGACGTGCGATCGCGGGAACTACCCGGTCTTCGGCTTCGTCGATCACAACGGCGATCCGCAGGACTTCTTCCCGTCGGTCGTGGCCGCGCGCGGCGACGAGCTGAAATATGGCTTCGACGCGCTCGCCGTCGCCGCCGATCCCGCGTGGACCGTGCGCCGATCGTTCAAGCGCATGATGGGCCGCGCGTTCTCGACCGCCGATCGCGAGGTGAAGATCGGCGACGCGCGCGTGCCGCTGTTCGAGCTCGTCGCGGGCTTCCTCTCTGCGCTCCGCGAGGCGCTCGTGCGCGGGCTCGGCCGCCGCGGCAAGGGCGCGCTCGAGTGCGTCGTCGCGACGCCCGCGAACGCCCTCGGCGCGCAGCGCTTCGCGACGCTCGACGCGTTCCGCCGCGCGGGCTTCGAAGTCGCGGCGATGCTCAACGAGCCCTCCGCCGCCGGCTTCGAGTACACGCACCGCTACCGCAGCACCCTGACGTCGAAGCGCGAGCACGTCGTCGTGTACGACCTCGGCGGCGGCACGTTCGACGCGTCGCTCCTGCGCATGACGGGCCTGCGCCACGACGTCGTCGCGACGAGCGGCATGACGCAGCTCGGGGGCGACGACTTCGACGCCGTGCTCGTTCGCCTCGCCCTCGAGGCGGCCGGGCTCGCGCTCGACTCGCTCACGCCGCGCGCTCACGCCGCGCTCGTGAACCACTGCCGCGAGGTGAAGGAGGGCTTGAACCCGAACTCGCGGCGCATCGTCGTCGATCTCGAGGGCTGCCTCGAGGGCGCCGCGCCCGTCGCCGAGGTC
>DASYCF010000913.1:0-2204 GCA_036500365.1 Byssovorax sp. | reverse complement strand
AGCTTCCGCGGCGCCGATCTCTCCGCCGCCGACCTCGACGGCGCGCAGGCGAAGGGCGCGTCGTTCGGCGAGGCCAAGCTCCCGGGCGCGCGCTTCGCGAAGGCCATGCTCCGCTACGCGACGTTCTCCAAGGCCGACGTCGCGCGCGCGAACTTCACCGGCGCAGATCTCCGCGAGTCGCTGTTCGTCGAGGCGAAGGCCGAGGGCGCGCTCTTCGTCGGCGCGCGGCTCACGTGGGCCGACCTCTCGCACGCGGACCTCCGCGGCGCCGACCTCTCCGACGCGGACCTCACGCGCGCGAACCTTCACGCCGTGCGCGACGACGGCGCGCGCTTCGCCGGCGCGACCACGGCGACCGCGCGCCGCACCGATCTCGATCGCCTCGAGGCCGAGGGCTGGACGCAGCCTCGCGCCGCCGAATAGGAGCCAGCGATGTCGACCGCCCCGAAGCCGCACGCAGCCACCGCCGACGAGCCAGACGCGAGCGCCGTCGTCGGCGACGTGTCGGATTACCTCGGCCCCGCGGAGGTCGTCGCCGTCGAGGCGCACGTCGTCCTCGCCGAGCTCCCGCGCGGCGGCGTCGTGCGCGCGCGGCTCGCCCTCGCCTTCCCGTACGAGCCGGCGATCGGCGACTCGCTGCTCGTCATCGGCAAGGGCGAGGCGCACTTCGTCATCGGCGTGCTCGACGGCGCGGGCAAGACGGTGCTCACGCTGCCGGGCGACGCGGCGATCCGCGCGACGGGCGAGCTCCACCTCTCGGGCGACAAGGGCGTGCGCATCGCCGGCCCCGCCGTCGAGGTCGAGGCGACGAAGCTCCGCGTCGTCGCCGACGCGGTGACCGAGCGCTTCCGCAGCGCGTTCCAGCGCGTCACCGAGATGCTGCAGGTCCACGCCGGCCAGAGCTCGACGCTCGTCGACGACGCCGCGTACACGCAGGCGAAGACCGCGGCGATCGTCACCGAGGGCACGATCACCATCAACGGCGACGAGGTCCACCTCGGCTGAGGAGCGCGCATGCTGCCTGCATCGAACAGCGGCGTCGGGATGAACATCGGCCTCCCCGACGTGTGCCTCACGCCGTCCGGGCCCGCCGTCGTGCCCGTGCCTTACCCGAACGTCGCGCTCAACGCGCAGGCCGTCGGCGCGTCGCCGAACGTCATCCTCACGGGCTGCCCGGCGCTGAACCTCGGCTCGGTGATCCCGATGACGTCGGGCGACGAGGCGGGCGTCGCGCACCCGACGATCAAGGGCGCCTCGACGTTCACGACCGGCAACACGAGCGTGCTCGTCAACGGCCTGCCCGCGATCGATCTCACCGCGCCGACGACCGGCAACAACATGAACGACGGCCTCGGCATGCAGGCGGTGCCGAGCGTGACGAACGTCTTCTACGCGCTCGCCGGCGCCGATCTCGCCGCGTGCGACGCGCGCCTGCCGCGCGACGGCGCGGCGGTGACGCGCGCGCTCGTCGACGGCGCGGTCGGCGTCGTGACGATCCGGTGGTTCTCGATCGACGTGCCCGCGCGCGTCGTCGCGGCGATCGAGGCGCTCGAGGCGGACGGCGCAGATCGCCTCGTGATGGATCTCCGCGGCAACGGCGGGGGCGAGGTCGCGGCGGCGATCGCGCTCGCCGGGGAGCTCCTCGACGACGGCGCGCTCATCGCCGCGCTGCGCGACGAGGACGGCGACGACGTGCACCTGCGCGCGAGCGGCGCGCCGCTGACGACGCTCCCGATCGAGGTGCTCGTCGACGGCGCCACCGCGTCCGCGGCCGAGCTCTTCGCCGGTTCACTCGCCGCGCACGGCCGCGCCACGCTCGCCGGAGCGCGCACCTACGGCAAGGGCACGGCCCGCTCGGCGTCCGGTCGCCGCTGCATCGTGGTCTTGCCCGACGGCACCGCGTTCGACGGCGAAGGCCTCACGCCCGACTGAAGCGTCGCCGCGCCAAGTCCCGTCCGCAATCGAACTCCGTCTCTTGGTCTCCATGGGCGTCCTGCGTTCTGATTTCAGCGGACGTCGAAGCACGCCGAGAGGGCGGCGGGCGGCGTGCTCGTCGGCAAGACGATCGCGAGCTCGTACCAGGTCGACCAGCGCGCCTCGAACGTGGCGACACCTGCCGCCGAAGGGGCGAGGTCGGCGACGCGCGCGCCGAAGGGGTCGTTCGGCGACTTGGGCCACGGCCAGCCGGCGTGCTGCTCGACGCG
>DASYCF010000912.1:0-8294 GCA_036500365.1 Byssovorax sp. | reverse complement strand
CCCTGCCGCGCGCCGCGTTGAGGGCGCACGCCGTGAGCCGGTGGAAGATCTGCATGAACACGGGCAGCCGCCCGTGCGGATCCGTGACGACGGCGTGCGCGTGGTTGGACATCTGCACGAAGCCGTGGACGTCGACGCCTGTCTTGAACGCGGCATAGGCGAGGCAATAGAGAAAAATCGCGCTCGCGCGGGCATCTGGACGCAGCAAGAACATTCGCTGCGTGCAGCGGCGCGTGATGAGGTAGGTGCTGCCTGGAAGGAGCTCGCGAGGCGCCGACATCGTAGTCCGGCGCCGAGCACGCGCCGCGCCATCGTCACGCTGCTCGAAGAGCGCGTCCGTGAGACGCGCACGCCGCGGCAGACGACGACAGTCGAGTTGGCGTCATCGTGGCGGCGCCCTGGCGAGCAGTGGCGACCACCGAGGAACTGGGGGAACGAGGAGCCCGGGCGACCCGGGTTGAACGCGCGGCCGAAGCACCGGGGAACCCGGGTTGCGCGCGGACGAAGCACCGGGGAACCCGGGTTGAAGGCGGACCGCTGCGCGGAACGCGGACCGCCGAACGCGCACGAAGGGAGGCGCGCGCCGTCAGCTCGTCGACTCGGCGGCTAGGGCATCTTGGATCGCCGCGGCATCTCCCTCGCCCTCCGCGATCGACTCGAGGGCGACGCGGAGGTGCGGGCTCGCGCAGGCCGCGGCGGCGATGCGCACACGCGGGCGGAGCTCGGCGACGCCCTGATCGCTCGCGGCGGCGAGCGCGAGGGCCGCGCCGATCCGCTGCTCCGCGGAAGCTGACGCGCTCGACACGACGGCGACCGCGTCGTCGACCGTCACGCCGAGCCGCCGGTAACCACCACAGGCGCCCGTCACGAGCGTCGCGACCTCGGCACGCCACGCGTCGATCGCGCGGCCACGCCGCTCGAGCAGCGTCGTCGCCGAGGCGCCCTCGTGCGGACTGGCCGCGGCGCGCATCGCCTCTTCGATGCGCAACCTCGCCGCAGCCAACGCACGCCGGTCAAGCTCGACGCCCGCCGCCCACACGACCTCGCCGTGGTTGAGCTCGAGCCGCAGCCCACCGAACTTGATCTCGGCGCACACGATGTCGCCCAGCTTGAGGAAGCGCGACCGTTTGCCCTGCTCGATCCACACGCCGTCCGCGCCGACGACGACGCGCGGCGGTCCGAAGCGCCGGCTGATCGCGATGGCGACGGCCGCCGCGACGATCTCCCAGGTTGCCGCCGTCGCCGCGTTCACCTCGCCGAAGTAGAGGCCGAGCGGTACCGCGACGAGCGTCGCCACCACGACGGGCACGAAGAAGAGGATCGCGCCCGGGATGATCCACGAGCGCGCCGTCGCGAGGTCGTGTCGCGAGCGCCGCGCTGCGGCCGAGAGGCCCGCCGCGTCGAGGATGCGCTCGCCCTCCTCGATCGAGTCGACGAACACCGTCGTCGTCGCGCCGCGCTTCTCCACCACCTGCACCGCGCAGCGACGGCTCGGCACGACGACGGCCGAGTCGATGTCTTCGGTGGGGACGACCCGGGTTGACCCACCGGAACGCACGGTCACGCCGCTCGGATCGACGTCGATCTCCGCGAACACCCCGCCGCCGCCCCGCAGCGCGAAGCGCCGCCCGACGAAGCAGGCGACCCCGGCGGCGAGCAGCGCGAGGCACAGCTCGGTGATCTGGCCTCGGGAGCCCTGCCGCGCGAGCGCGAACAGCACGACGGGCGGCGCGAGGAGGAGCGCCGCCCCGAAGCCAGCCAGCGCGCGAGCGAGCCGCCGATTCCCGGTCCACAGCCGGACCGGCTCCCCCACGAGCGGCGCGGTCATGTCCTACGGCTTCACGACCTTGGTCCCGGGAGGCGGCGTGAACTGGAACTCGCTCGCCGGCACCGCCTGGTTCACGACGGGCGCCGAGAAGTCGAAGCGGTTCTTGTTGCCCTGCGCGTCGAGGATGAGGGCGCGCCGGACCTGGTTCGTCTGCCCGTCGACGTAGAGCAAGACCTTTTGATACGAGGGCGTCGCCTCCTTCGGCGTGCCTTCGATCACGTACCCGCCCTCGAACTGCATCGCGTGCGGGTCGAGCAGCTTCAGCGTGAAGTCCTTCGTCAGCTGGCCCTTGCCCATGAGGAACGCGAGCGCGGCCGGGTACTGCGAGCCCTTCACGCTCGTGATGAACATCTGCTCGTTCTCCTTCTCGTACACCTTGATGGTGTCGCCGTCGGAGACGACGCGGTTGCCGTTCGGCGCGTCGTACTGCCAGCTCATCTTGCCGGGCTTCTCGAACGTGACCTTGCCCGTCGAGGTCTTCTTCACGTTCTGGACCTTGATCGTGTAGGTCTGCGTGAAGGTCGCCTTGAACGTCTTCGTCGAGTCGTAGAACGCCTGGACGCGGCCGCCGATGTCGAGCGCGGTCGGCCCGTCTGCCCGGACGGCGTGCGGCGCGAGGAACGCGGCCGCCGCGAGCGCGCCTGCGAGCGCGGGGGCCGACGCGCCACGGAGGAACGAGGCGCAGAGGGCGAAGAGGCGAGGGCGAGAGTTCATTTTCATCGGCGGATCCAGCGCGATCGAGAGAAGAGCTCGAGGCGGCGCGGTATTCCCCGCGGCCGAGGTCGATGGCGTTTCTCCGCGTTTCATAGCACGGGCGGCCCGGCCGAACGAACGCCGCCAAAACCTGATACGAAGGACGCGATGACGCGCGACGTCGCATCGGGTGCTTCACCGTCCGCCGCGGGCTCGCGGCTCGTCGTCCACCGAATCGAGAGCGCCGCGCTCGCGGGCAACGCCCTCGGCGATCCTGCGGGCCGCGACGTCTGGGTGTACTTGCCGGCGGGCCACGACCCGACGACGCCAACCCCGGCGCTCCTCGCGCTCGTCGGCTTCACCGGCACCGGCGCGATGCTGTTCAACCTGGACCCGCTCGGCGAAGACCTCAAGCGACGGCTCGATCGGCTCATCGCCTCCGGCGCGATGCCTCCCTGCGTCGTCGTCGCGCCCGACTGCTTCAACAAGCTGGGCGGCAGCCAGTACATCAACTCGGGTGCGATCGGCCGCTACGAGGACCACCTGCTCGACGAGGTGATGCCGCGCATCGAGCGCGAGCTCGCCGTGTCGGCGTGGGCCGTCTTCGGCAAATCCAGCGGAGGCTACGGCTCAATCGTGCTCGGCATGCGGCACCCGGGTAGGTTCCGCGCGCTCGCGTGCCACTCCGGCGACTCGAACTTCGAGCTCTGCTACACGCGCGACGCGGCGGGCGCGCTCGACGCGTTTCGCAAGGCGGGCGGGCCGACGGCCTGGCTCGAGTCGTTCTGGGCCGACGTGAACCGGCACCGCCGCGGCCACCACCCGCCGCTCGACTTCCTCGCGATGGCCGCGCACTACTCGCCGAACGCCGCATCGCCGCACCTCGGCGTCGACTTCCCGTTCGATCTCGAGACCGGCGCCTTCAAGCCCGAGGTGTGGGAGCGCTGGCGCGCATGGGACCCGGTCAACATGATCGACACGCACCTCGACGCGCTGAAGAAGCTCGCCCTCGTCTACATCGACTGCGGCACCCGCGACGAGTTCACCCTGCAGTGGGGTGCGCGCGCCATGGCGAAGAAGCTCGTCGACGGCGGGGTGCGCGTGCACCACGAAGAGTTCGACGACGGGCACATGTCCATCTCGTACCGCTACGACGCGAGCCTCCCCATGCTCGTGAAGGCGATCACGTCATGAACCAACCCCCGCCCGGCGGCGGATACCCCCCCGGCGGCGGATACCCGCCGGGCGGCGGCGGCTACCCTCAAGGCGGCGGATATCCCTCGTCGCAGCAGCAGCAGCCGCAGCGCTCGAGCGGCTACGGCGCGCCGCCCGGCGGATACGTCGCCCCGCCCCAGCAGCAGGCGCCCGCCGGGCCCGTGGTGCTGCCGAACCCCGAGCGCACGCGGCGCATCGTCGGGCTCGTCATCTACATCGCGCTCGTCGCGATCGGCCTGCTCCTCAATATCTTCTTCTACCTGGCCGAGGTCTTCGGCTCGAAGACGCCGACGCACGTCGCGCACTCGATCGTCATCGGCTTCATCTTCGCGACGGTACCGCTCGGCATCTATCTGTTCCTGCCCGCGGTCATCGATCGCTTCGACCCGGAGCCGTGGTGGTGCCTCGCGCTCGCGTTCTTCTGGGGCGCCATCGTCGCGACCGGGTTCGCGGGCCTCTTCAACTCGATCGCCCACGAGGTGCTCGCGAGCATCCTCGGGAAGAAGGTCGGCCTCATCGTGACGGTGAGCGTCGTCGCGCCGCTGTGTGAGGAGTTCTTCAAGGGCCTAGCGGTCTTCGGCGTGTTCTATTTCCTGCGGCGCGAGTTCGACGGCGTGGTCGACGGCATCATCTACGCGACCTTCATCGCCCTCGGCTTCGCCTGCATCGAGAACGTGCAGTACTACGCGCACGCCTCGCTCTCGAAGTCGCTGGCGGTGACGTTCGTCCTGCGCGGCGTCTTCGCGCCGTGGGGGCACCCGCTCTACACATCGATGACGGGCATCGGCTTCGGCATCGCGCGCGAGTCGAGCAACACGGCGGTGCGCATCCTCGCGCCGATCGCAGGCTATTTCGCCGCGGTCACGCTCCACGCCATCTGGAACTTCGTGCCCACGGTGTTCGGCGGCGGCGCGTTCCTGGTCGCGCTGATCCTGTGGCTCATGTTCGTCGTGTGCTTCCTCGTGATGGTGATCGTGCTGGTGGTCCGCAAGGGCCGCGTCATCCGCGACAACCTGCGCGACGAGGTGCTCCTCGGGAACCTCACCCAGGATGAGGTCGACCTCATCTGCTCGCCGATCGGCAGGCTCCGGTGCACGTTCTCGTGGCGAGGCAAGCTGGGCCGGGACTTCATCGGCTCCGGCGCGCGCCTCGCCTTGAGCAAGTGGCACACCGCGAGGGCGATGCGCGGCTCGAAGCGCACCGTGAGCGCGGACTTCATCGTGCCCATGCGGAACGAGATCAAGCGGCTGCGGACCGAGCTCATCGCGCAGATGCCGAGGTAGCTGCGTGGTTGATGCCAAACGGCGCCATGTCACCTGCGCGGCGTCGTCGCAGCGCTCGGCGGCGGCACGGGCGCCGGCGACAGCGCGAACGCGAACAACCACAGGACGGCCGCGAAGAGCGCCGACGCGACGAGCACTGCCCTCGAGTGGGCCAACGAAGCGGCCGCGTGGCGCCTCGACCGCCCGGCGTCGAGCTCGGGGGCCGGCCAGAGGCGCTTCGCCCGCGGCGCGTGCGACAACCCGGGCGCATGCAGCGCCGTCGTCATCTGCGACCCGGCTTCGCCGAACGGGGTGCGCGGCCACTGCCGTGCTCGGGCGAGATCGGTGAGGCTCGCGAGCGCTTCCATCGCTTCGCGCCGCGTCGCCACGCGGGGCAGCGTCCACGCTGCCGGCTCACGCGCGGCGACCGCAGGAGCGGGCGAGGGCCACGCGTGCTCGGTCGGCCGCGCGCTGCGCACGCGCGAGCTCGCGCAAGGTCGCGCGGCGCGCTCCGAAAGGATCGGGTCCGCCGACGGCGGCGGCGTCCCGATCCACGTCGGCTTGGGCGGGAGCGACGAAGGCGGCAGCGGCGGCGACGGGACGAGGCGCGCCCGCGACGACGGGGGCGATGAAGGCGGCGGCGTCGACGACGGCGGCGCGTCGACCGTGGTGACGCGCGCCCTCGCCTGCATGGCATCCGACGTCGGCGCGACCGGCGCATCGAGCGAGTGCCTCATGACTCTCCCCCGCGGGCGGATCCCGCGCGCGGGACGTGATCGCAACCGCGGTGCCAGCACAGAGCGCCGCGTTCGCCCGGTGCCTCGCGCGCTCAGGCCCCCGCGCGAACGCCACACCTCGCGGCGATTGGTGCATTCTCGCGCGCAGTCGCTCCGACCGCGACGCACGCGCAAGAATGACGTTTCAGGCGTCCGCACACGATGCACCCGCGTCGCCAGGCCGCGGTCGGCAGCGCTCGCGGCGTGGAGCGGTGATCGAGGCGAGGCGGCGCCGCGCTCATCCCTCCCCCCGACTAGGGCGTCGCGAACACGGTCAGAGTCGCCACCAACAGGACGGCGCAGGCCACGAGGAGGGCGGAGAGCACCAACACCGCCATGGGATTCGTCGCGGCGACCACGTCACGAGCGCTGGCGCGCTCGATATGCCCCGCAGGCGGCGAGCGCCGGGCGCGCGTCACGGGCTCCACGTCCCGCCGCGCGAGGTCGGGCACAGCGGGGGGCGGCATCGGCAGCGGCGACGGCAACGGCGTCCCGCGCTCCAACCATGCGCGCGGGCAGGGCGGCCAAGCGCTGGGCGCGAGGTTCACGCGCCGCTCCCTCGCGTCGGCCCGCGCGACTGGGCGGGGAGCGCTCGACGCAGCGCGCCCACGCGAATTTGGCGCAGGCCTCCCGGTCGCAGCCGGGGTCGACGAGGACGAGGACGACGACAAGGGCCACGTGTGCAGCGTCTGCACGGCGCTCCGCATCGGGGAGGGCGCGATCTCGGCCACAGGCGGACCGACCGCCTCCGACGACGGCGAGGGGGGCAGCGGCGGCGGAGGCCCGAGCAGCGTCGCAGCGCGCGAGGCGACGCCCGGCCGCGCGCCCGGCATCGCGGAACCACAACCCGGGTCGGCCTCCGACGCGGGCGCCATCAACGCTTCGAGCGGGTCCTTCATGAGTTCATCCGGCGCGGACGGCTCCCGCGCGCCTCGACGGGTCGCAACCCGGGTGCCAGCGCGGCCGCCGGCCGACCGACGAGATTGTCGCCGCGCCGAGCGTCCCGGGTTGGGGGCGGGGGCCGTCCCGGGTTGGCGCCCTCGCCACACCGCTGCCGCCAGCGGGCGGTCCCGCACACCCGCGACACTCCGTCCTGCCGTCCGCGCGAGAAGACGCGAGCGCCGCGCCGCGCGCTCGGCTAGCCTCGGCGTCCGCCAGCCAGCGAGGTGGACATGAGCGACGGTCCGAAGAGCACCAGGGGGCGCATCCGTGACGAGCTCGCGGCGCTCGGCCTCGAGTTCGCGACATGGACGCCGGAGCGCCTGCGCGACGCCGCCCAGACGTGCCGCTTCCGATCCCAGCGCATCCGCGCCGAGGTGGGCCGCGGCGAGAATCCGCCCGACGAGACGCCGGAGGCTCGCCTCGCGAGCGCCGCGCAGTACGAGCGGACCGCCGACCTCTGCGACATCGCCGCCTCGCAGCTCGAGGTCACCTGAATTTTCCGTTCATCCGCGTTCGACGCCGCCCGCGCCGCAGTCACGATGGGGCCGCGCGCGCCCCCGAACGACGACCTCGCTTCGCTCGGTCAAATCGGCGCGGCCTGTGATAAAAATGCCGAACCAAGTGAAGCCGACCGACGTCAACAACCCGAGCTACTTTCACAAGGTCGTCGACTGCCAGTGGGCGTGTCCGGCCCACACGAACGTGCCCGAGTACATCCGCCTCATCGCGCAGGGCCGGTACTCGGATGCGTACATGCTGAACCGCGAGTCGAACGTCTTCCCGGGCATCCTCGGCCGCACGTGCGACCGCCCGTGCGAGCCCGCGTGCCGCCGCACCCGCATCGACGAAAAACCTGTCGCGATCTGCCGCCTCAAGCGCGTCGCGTCGGATCTCCGCGACGACATCACCGACCGCCTGCCGAAGGCGCCGCCGCAGAAGAACGGCAAGCGCGTCGCGTGCATCGGCGCCGGCCCCGCGTCGCTCACCGTCGCGAACGACCTCGCGCCGCTCGGCTACGAGGTGACGATCTTCGAGAAGATGGACCGGCCCGGCGGCCTGATGCGGACGAACATCCCGGCCTTCCGCTTGCCGGCCAGCGTGCTCGACGAGGAGATCCAGCAGATCGTCGGCATCGGCAACGTCGACGTCCGCTACAACGCGCCGGTCGAGAGCCTCAGGGCGCTGCTCGACGACGGCCGCTTCGACGCGGTGTTCGTCGGCACCGGCGCGCCGCGCGGCAAGGAGCTCGACCTCCCCGGCCGCCACGACTCGAAGAGCGTGCACATCGGCATCGACTGGCTCGAGAGCGTCGCCTTCGGCCACGTGACCGAGATCGAGGAGCGCGTCCTCATCATCGGCGTCGGCAACACGGCGATGGACTGCTGCCGCACGGCGCGTCGCCTCGGCGGCAAGGACATCAAGGTGATGGCGCGCCGCCCGCGCAAGTACTTCAAGGCCTCGCCTTGGGAGCTCGACGACGCGGAAGAAGAGCAGGTCGAGATCATCATCAACCACGCGCCGAAGTCCTTCGTCGTCGAGAACGGCGTGATGAAGGGCATGATCTTCGAGCTGCTCGAG
>DASYCF010000911.1:0-2284 GCA_036500365.1 Byssovorax sp. | reverse complement strand
GTTCCGCGAGAAGCAGCGGAGCAGCGACGACGTCGAGGAGCGCCTCGAGGAGCTCCGCGACAAGCTCCGGTTGCCTTCGCTTCCGCGGCGGATCGAGTGCTGCGACATCTCCCATCTCGGCGGCGGCGACACGGTGGGCTCGATCGTCAGTCTCTACGACGGTCAGCCCGACAAGAAGCACTACCGGAGCTTCCACGTGAGGGCGAAGACCGAGGGCGACGACTACGCTGCGATGTTCGAGGTGCTGTCGCGCCGCTTCCGCCGCGCGCTCAAGGCCGACGCGTCCCCCGACGAGCCGCTCGAGGTGCGCGAGTCGACCGAGCCGCGGGCGCCCGCGTCGAGCAACGTCGACTGGAATTTGCCGGATCTCCTCGTCGTCGACGGCGGGCGCGGGCAGCTCCAGGTCGCGCTGTCGGCGGCGCGCGATCTCGGCCTGCACGACCTCGCGATCGTCGGCCTCGCGAAGGAGCGCGAGACCGTCACCGGCGAGAAGGAGGTCGATCGCGTGTACTTGCCCGGGCAGAAGAACGGGATCCCGCTGCGCTCGACGTCGAGCGCGCTCTTCTTCCTCGCCCGCGCCCGCGACGAGGCGCACCGCTTCGCGAACCACGTGCGGCAGAAGCTCGGGAAGAAGCGTCGCATGAAGAGCGAGCTCGACGACGTGCCCGGCATCGGCCCGCAGACGAAGGCGTCGCTCCTGCGCATCCTCGGCTCCGTCGCGGCCGTCCGGGTGGCGAGCGACGAGGCGATCCTCGCCGTGCCCGGCGTCACGAAGCGGCACCTCGCCGCGCTGCGCGCCGCCTTTCCGCGGGCAGCCGCGAACGAGAAGCACGCCGGCGGCGCGTAGGCGGCTTGTGGACGCCGCGGCTTTCTGCGACCCTTTCGGCCCTCGTCGCCCCGGCGAATTCGACGGCGGCGCGAGCACGAGGCACGCAGGTTGGAAGCCGCAGAGATCGGCCCGGGCGACCGGCTGGGGCGCTACCAGCTCCTCGTTCCGCTCGCGCAAGGCGGCATGGCCTCCGTGTGGGCGGCGCGCGCGGTCGACGACCCGGCGCGCATCGTCGCCGTCAAGATGACGCTGACGGAGATCGCCGACGAAGAAGAGTCGCGCTCGATGCTGCGCGACGAGGCGCGCAACGTCGCGCGCATCCAGCACGCGAACGTCGTCGAGATGCGCGACGTGGGCGACGTCGACGACGTCGTGTACCTCGTGATGGAGTGGGTCGACGGCGAGTCGCTCGCCGTCGTCGCGCGCGCGGCCGCGAAGGTCGGGCCGGTGCCGATCGAGATGGCGTGCGCGATCGTCGGGCAGGTCGCCGCCGGGCTCCACGCCGCGCACGAGCTCAAGGACGAGGCCGGCGCGCCGCTCGAGCTCGTCCACCGCGACGTCTCGCCGCAGAACATCCTCGTCGGCTTCGACGGCGTGGTGAAGGTCGTCGACTTCGGCGTCGCGAAGGCGTCGAGCAACATGCACCGCACGACCGTCGGTCAGCTGAAGGGCAAGGCCTCGTTCATGGCCCCCGAGCAGACGCGCGGGCAGCCGGTCGATCGACGCACCGACGTGTTCGCGCTCGGCACCGTGCTCTTCCAGCTCGTCTCGGGCAAGCACCCGTTCCCTGGCGACAACGACTTCGCCACCATGCTGCGCATCGCCGATCCGAAGCCCGCCACGCTGCTCGGCGCCGTGCGCGCCGACTGCCCGCCCGAGCTCGAGGCCGTCGTCGCGACCGCGCTCGAGAAGCAGAAGGAGGCCCGCTACGGCAGCATGCTCGAGTTCGCGCGCGCGCTCGAGGCCGCCGTCCCGCGCGCGCCGCGATCGCCCACCGTCGTCGCGTCGTACGTACAAGGCCTCGTCGGCGCGCGCGGTGAGAAGCGCCGCGACGCGATCCGCCGCGCCATCGCGCTCGTCGACGCGCGCGTCCCGAGCGACGCCCCGCGGGTCGATCGCGCGCGCATCGTGAAGTCGTCGTCGCGCCCGCCGCCGATGGGCGACGCGCCCGCGCCCGACTTCAAGGCGATGCTCGCCGACGCGCTCGGCCCGGCGTCGAGCGGCGCGCCCGCGTCGTCGCCCCGCGCCGCGCCGTCGGCGACCGCCACCACGCCGGGGCGCCGTCCGGCGACGAGCGACCCGCTCGCTGCTCCCGCAGCCCCGCGCGGGGAGCTCGCGCTCGTCATCGGCCTCGCCGCGCTCGTGTGCGCGGGCGTCGTCTTGCTCGGCTACCTGCTCTGGCTACGGCGCTGAGCGCCCGCGGCTCTTCGCGACGGCGGCGGAGTACGCATCGAC
>DASYCF010000910.1:0-8406 GCA_036500365.1 Byssovorax sp. | reverse complement strand
CGATCTGCGGCTTGCCGGTCGGCGTGCCGAGCACGATGGTCGGCGACTCCGACCGCTTGACGACGACGGGCGACGAGCTCGGCGGCACGACGACCACCGGCGGAGTCTGCGCGGCCCCGGGCGCGGGCGCGGCCCCGGGCGCGCCGGCGGTCGCAGGAGGCGCAGCCGCCGACGCCGCAGGCGCAGACGCGGAGGGCGCGAGCGCGGACTGCGCGACAGGCGCTGTGCCGGCGACGACTGGCTGGGCCAGCGCAGAGGCAGGTGCGGCGAGGAGCGAGAGCGCGGCCGCCGCGATCAGGGTCGGTTTCATGGCTTCGCTATTCCGCCGGCGCACTGGCGATCTTCGGCAGATCTTCACCTTCGCGACGAATCGAGCTTTCACCGAGCATCGGGACAACGTGAGACCCGAAGACGCTCTGCGCGCGTGGGGCAGGCACGCATCGAGCATCGGGGCGCGCGCCATCGCGAGGTGCGCTGGCGGGCTGGCGCTCGGGCCGCTCCCGAAGCCAGATTGCGTGATCAGCCGACGAGCAGCGGTGTCACAATCGCCATATCGGGAACTCGACGATCGCCCAGCTGAAGAGCGCGTGGGCCACGATCGAGGGCACGAGCCGCCGCGTCCGCAACATCAGCCCTCCCCAGATCACCGAGCAGCAGAGCGCCGCGAGGACGATGAGCGGGTTCGGGCCCGCGACGGGATCGCCGAGCAGCCAGAGCGTCGGCGCGTGGGCGAGCGCGAAGAGCGCCGACGAGATCACGAGCGCGCGCGCGCCGCCCGTCACCGGCACGAGCGCGCGCATGACGAGGCCGCGCCACGCGATCTCCTCGAGCGACGCGACGACGAACACCGCCAACCCGACGAGCTCGCGCCCTTCGCCGCGCGGATCGCCGAGCTGGAGATAGAGCCGCATGATCCAGCCCTCCCGCGGCGAGAGGTGGGGCGTCAGCACGAGGTGGCCCGCCATCGCGCCGCCGTACATGAGGCCCGCGAGCATGCCGCCGAGCCAGATGTCCCCAGGCCGGAGGCGCATGACGGCGCGGAGCTCGCCCGTGCGGTGCAGGCGCGCGAGCGACACGATCGCGACGGCGAGGTCGAGGCCGAAGATCGCGCCGAGCATGCCCGGGCTGCCCGCGTTCTCGGGCGCGAAGGCGTACGACATCACGAGCGCGGTCGCGACGGTGACGCTCACGCACGCGGCGATCGCGTCGCGCCGCGCGGTCTTCGACGGCAGGACGAGGTCGCCGGAGGCCGGCGCGTCCTCGGCGTGCTCGTCGGCGTGCTCGTCGTCGTGCTCGTCGTCGTGGTCGTCGGCGCGCTGCGGCTCCTCGGGCTCGTCGTCGCGGCTCATCGGCGTACGAGCTGGGCGACGCGATCGAGCAGCTTGTCGGCGAGGTCGCGCTTCGGCATCGTCGGGTGCGCGTCGACGCCGCCGCGCGTGACGAAGGTCGCGCGGTTGTCGTCGCGGCCGAAGGCCTCGCGCGCGTGGTTCGCGACGACGAGGTCGACGCGCTTCGTCTCGAGCTTGTTCAGCGCCGCGACGATCACGCGATCGTCGGTGTCGGTCTCGACCGCGAAGCCGACGAGCACGGGCAGCCGCTCGGCGCGCGCGGCGCCGATCTCGGCGAGCAGATCGGGGTTCGGGACGAGCTCGAGCGTCATCGGCTCCGGGCCGCGCTTGACCTTCGTCGCGTGCTGCTCGGCGGGGCGATAGTCGGCGACGGCGGCGGCCATCACGAGCGCGTCGGCGCCGCGCAGCTCGGGCCCGAGCGCCTGCCACAGGGCGCCGCGCATCGCGAGCGCGCTCCGCACGTCGACGCGTCGCACGCCGGTCGGCGTCGCGAGCGTGACGGGCCCGGCGATGAGCGTGACCTCGGCGCCGCGCGCGGCGGCGCGCTCGGCGATCGCGAAGCCCATCTTGCCGGTCGAGCGGTTCCCGAGGAAGCGCACCGGGTCGAAGTCCTCGACGGTAGGTCCCGCGGTCACCACGACGCGGAGCCGCGCGAGGTCCTTCTTCGTCACGCGCGCGAGCGCCGCGCTCGCGATCGCGGCGGGCTCGGCCATGCGCCCGACGCCGCGATCACCCGACGCGACCTCGCCGTCGACGGGGCCGACGAGATCGACGCGGCCGTCGCTCGCGAGGGTCGCCACGTTCCGCTGCGTGGCCGGGTGTGACCACATGCTCGGGTGCATCGCGGGCGCGGCGAGCACGGGCGTCCGCGCGCAGAGGACGACCGCGGTCGCGAGGTCGTCGGCGCGCCCCGAAGCGAGCCGTGCGAGGAGATCGGCCGTGGCCGGCGCGATGAGCACGAGATCGGCCTCGGCCGCGAGATCGACGTGCGACTCGCCCGCGACGCCCGCGTCGAACATCTCGGTGTGCGCGCGCTCGCCGGTCACGCCGCTCAGCGTCGCCGCGCCGAGGAACCTCTGGGCGCCCCGCGTGAGCACGGGCACGACGCGCACGCCCTCCTTCACGAGCAGCCGCGCGACCTCGACCGCCTTGTACGCGGCGATGCTCCCGCTCACGACGAGCACGACCGTCGGCCCCTTCGCCCGCCGGTGGCTCGGCCGCGCGAGCGTCTCGTCGTCGAAATCGGTGCGCGGCGGCGGCGACGAAGGCGACACCGCCACACGCTTGCCCGCGCTGGGCCGCGGCGGCGGCGGACGACTGGGCGGCGGCGACCCACTCATCGGCGAAACCTCGCACGAATCGTCCCCCGCATCACGCTTGCGCGTCTCCCAGGTGTCTCGCGAGGAGGCCTTGAGGCGAGGCGATCGGCGTCGAGACGGGTGCGATCGCGGTGGCGCCGCGCGGAAGCGTGCTTCGGCACGCTGAGCACGGCGCTGCCGCGAGCGTGCCCGTATCGGCGCCGAGCGCGAGCCTCAATCGGAGATGACGCCGATGTACCAAGCCTCGCCGTAGGTCTTGTCGCTGTAGATGCCGATGATCGCGGTCTTCCCCGAGGCGACGCCCGTCGGCATGGTCACCGTGAGCTGGGACGTGTCGCCGTTGCCGAGGATCTTCGTCCCGAGGTCGAGCGTGATCTTGTTGTGGTAGTAGGTGAAGTCCGAGTACGCGGGCTCCACCTCGGCGAAGATCGCCCACGGATCCGTGGGTGCGGTCGACCAGCCGGTGAGCGTGAACGTCGTCGACTCGCCCGGCTTCACGTGCACGATCGTCGCCGGGTCGGAGCTCACCTCGCGGTAGACGGGGTCGTCGTCGGGCACGGGCAGGCACGGGTTCTTGTCGGCCTTCGCCGCCTCGTTCGACCAGTAGCGCGTCAGCGGGAAGCCATCGACCATGACGATCGGGAAGTACTCGCACATGTCGGCGATCTCGTCGTCGTACATGTAGTGCCACGCGTCGGTTTTGCCCGGGTTCACGTACCAGCCGGTGATGAACGGATCGGTCGCCATCTCGATGATCTCGTGCGACGCGTTGCTCACGGCGCCGTAGTCGGGCATCGGCTCGCAGTCGCCGACGATCGCGTAGGTAGCCTGCACACCGTTGACCTCGAAGACGTCGTGGTACGCGGCCGCCGCGCCGCAGAACGGGACGCCGCCGTTCCACTTCGCGCCGGGCGGCAGGTACGCGACGTACATCGCCTGGCCGTGCTGCGCGGGATCGGGGAGCGTGCCGTCGGCGATGCGATCGATCAGGAGGTGGCGGAGCGCGCCGTCGCTCTTCGGCACGTCGTCGGGCAGGGCGACCTTCGCGAGGTGGCGGCCGGCCTTCAGGCCGTACTCGGCGCCCATCGTCGTGTAGAAATCGCTCGTCATGAACCAGTCGCCGAACTGCTCGACGGCGTCTTTGTCGACGAAGTCCGGGAACGTGATCGTGATGAGCTCGGCCTCGTCGAGGACGGGGCCGCCCTGGTTCACGAGGACCGGAAACGGCGTGTGGGCGGCCGGCGCGAACGCCGCACCCCCCGCGCCGTCGCCGCCGCTCGACGCGGCTGGCGAGTCGCTGCCGCACGCCGCGGCGCCGGTGAAGAGCGCCGTCAGCAGCGAGGCCGACGCGAAGCGACGAGCAGCGGTGGATCCTGCGAGCCTGAGGCCACGTTCGCGGATGTTCATGTCGAGCAATCTCCGAAAGAAGGACGCACCAGCCTAGGCAAGGTCGCCCGGCCGCGCCAGCGCCTCGACGTCGGCGCCGCGCAGTGGCGGCTCAACGGAAATTGACCGCCGAGGCGCCCAAGGTCGCCAGCGACGAAGAGGATCGATCCCCGTCTTCTTCCTTGGCGCTCCCCGGCCTCGGCGGTTCACGTGTGCGCCGCCCCCCGGGCGCTGCCCGCCGTGTACCCTCGCGGGCCACATGCTCTCCATCAACCTCGCGCTCGTGATCATGGGCCTCGCGAAGATCGCGTTCGGGGTCACGGTCGGCGTGATCGGGATCTTCGTCGCCTCGCGCGTGCTCGCCCGGCTGCTCGGCGCGGGCGCCATCGACGCGGCGGTGCGCGACGGGAACGTGGCGGTCGGCGTGCTGAGCGCGGCGTCGATCGTCTCGCTCGGGCTGCTCGCGAAGCAGGCGGTCGGCGCTGCGTTCGACGCCGCCGATTTGCTCTACCGCGGCGGCGCCATGGAGGGTCACCTCGGCGCGCGCCTCGCCGGCTACGCGCTCGCGCACGTCGTCCTCGCGCTCGGCGTCGGCACGGCGGTGCTCGCGATCGGCACGTACGTGTTCGGCAAGCTCACGCGCGGCGTCGACGAGATCGACGAGGTGAAGAAGAACAACGTCGGCGCGGCGCTCGTCCTCGGCGGCGTGCTCGTCGTGCTCGCGCTCGTGACGGCGCCCGGCCTGCAGACGGCGCTCGACGGCCTGCTCCCGCTGCCCGCGCTCGCCGGCGACGAGCTGGTCGCGCCGTCGTGACGCGCGCCCGGCTCGCCGTCGCCGCGACGACCGCCGCGCTCGCGCTCGCGTCGTCGGCGTGCTGCCGCCTCGTCGACGACGGCCCGCCCGAGAACCGACGAAAGCGCGTCGACCTCGCGCCGCAGGCGACCGACGTCGACCTCGGCGTCGCCTCGTTCCCGCGCGCGAAGCCGGGCGGAGCGACGACGAAGTTCCGCTTCGTCGTCCCGCCGCTCGTGCCCGACACGTACCGCGCTGCGTTCGCGCTCGAGGCGGGCGAGGCGTCCGACGTGCGCAAGCATTTCTTCGCGTACGCCAACACGGTGAAGTACCAGGCGAGCGGGAGCGACCGCTTCAAATGGGCGCCGCCGCGCGGCTGCTCGGACGACCTCCACTGTGTGTACGACAGCGCGGCCACGCGCGACGGACCGGATCTGCGCCCGCTCGCCGAGCTCTTCCGCGCGCAGGCGAAGAAGGCGCACCTCTCGTCGCTCGAGACGGCCGAGCTCGTCGTCGCGTTCGTGCAGTCGATCCACTACCAGGTGCCGACGGAGCCGTTCGGGCTCTTGCCGCCTGCGCTCGTCGCGTCCGAGTCGCGCGGCGACTGCGACTCCAAGTCGCTGCTCGCGCTCGTGATCCTGCACCACCTCGGCGTCGACGCGATCCTCGTCGAGTCCGAGGCGCACCACCACGCGATGCTCGGCGTCGCGCTGCCGACGCCCGGCACGAGCATCGAGTTCAACGGCCGCCGCTACTCGCTCGCCGAGTGCACCGCCGTCGGCTGGCCCATCGGCCAGATCGCGCCGCAGCTCCTGCACCCGAACGACTGGCACCCGATGAACGTCCGCTTCGACGCGAAGCCCCCCGTCGCCGGCGACGGCACGCACACCCATCGCCACCGCCGTCACTGAGGCCGGCGCCCGCCTCGCGGCCTCGCGCCCGCGATCCGGCTGAAGCGCTTCAGCCCGGGGGCGAGACGTCCCAGCCAGCTCCAGGCGCGTTTCGAGTTGAAACACCGCGGCACATCGGCGCGGCGGCGGTGGGACGCGCGGTCGGGCTGAAATCACGCTGTTTGGGCGTGGCACGACGGGTGCGAAGGGGGCCTGCGAAGCCGCCTGCTGCGCAACACGGCGCCGGGTCGGCTCACCGAGGTCTTCACCCGGGCGAGGTCCGTCATGTCGTTCTCTGTCTGCTCCACGCGCGCGTTCGTCTCCCTCCTGGCCCTCGGCGCCGTGACCTCGTTCGCCTCCGGCGCGCACGCGTTCGCTCTGCAGACCGACTCGAGCGGCGTCGACGTCCGCTGGCAGGTGCCGCAGATCACCGTCACGGTCGACGCCTCGCTCGGCCTCGTCGCGCCCGATGCGGTCGAGCTGATGGAGCGCTGCTTCACGCCGTGGGAGTCGGTCGACGGCGCGTCGCCCCCGCTCGTCGTCGTCCAGGCCGGCGCGGTCGACGCGATCGGCTACGTGCCCGGCGCCGCGAACCAGAGCACGGTCCGCTACATCCCCGAGGGCACGCCGCTCGCCGGCATCGCGCTCGCGACGACGGTCCTCACGTACGACGCGACGGGCACGATCGTCGACGCCGACATCCTGTTGAACGGCGGCGAGGGCCGCGTGTTCGGCGAGCTCGCGGCGCAGGGGCAGGGGACGATCTTCGGCATCCTGCCGCCGTACGACCTCCAGAACGTGCTCACGCACGAGGCCGGTCACTTCTTCGGCATGGCGCACCAGAACGACGAGGACTCCGCCACGATGTACCCGACGTCGAACCGCGGCGAGACGACCAAGCGCACGCTCTCGAGCGACGACGAGGCGGGCCTCAAGGCGATCTACGCGCACAGCGACGCCTCCGACTCGTCGACGATGTGCTCCGCCGCGGCGCCGGGCTCGCGCGGCGGCCTCGGCGCGGCGGCGGTCGGCGCGGTGGCCCTGGCGGCGGCGTTCGCGAGGCGCGCGTCGCGGGCGAAGCGCATCTGCGGCGCGGCGGCCCTCGCGGCGTGCGCGCTCGTCGGCCTCGCGGGCTCGTCCTCGGCGACCGCGGCTCCTGCGCAAGACGCAGCGCCGACGGCCGTCGTCCGCGCCGCGACGGCGCGTCACGAGGGCGGCCTCATCGTGACCGCGCTCGACATCGACCTGCCCCGCGGCGAGACGCGCCACGTCGAGGTCTACGGCGGCACGCACGCCGGCTACACGCAGGTCGTCAACGCGCAGCGCGCCCCGGCGATCGGCTCGCAGCTCCACGTCGACGCCGCCGGCGAGGTCGTCGCCGCGGAGCTCCCGCCGGTGCGCTGAGGAAGCCTTCGCGCGGCATCGCTGCGGCTGTACGCTGCTCGCTGGTTTGCGATGACAGGTCATCCGCGGCGCATCCTGTTCGATATGCTTGCCCTCGGCCTTCTCGCGGCGTCGGGCTGCACGACGAGCGACGGCGGCGTACCTCAGCCGGATCCCGCCGGCGGCGGGGCGGCGCCGGCGAGCAGCGCAGCGTCGACGAGCTCGACCGCGAGCGGTGCGGGCGGCGGCGTCCCGTGCCCCGGACCGCTGTGCGACGACGCCATGAACTGCGGCGCTCCTGGCCACTCCTGCCTCGGTGGCGATTGCACTGGAGGGACGTGCCAACCGGTCGAGTCCCTCCTGCAGCTCCCCGTCATGCTGAACATCGCGCTCGACGCGAACAACATCTACGCATCGAACTTCCTCGCGGTGACGAACGGCGCGCCCTGCTCCGACGCTCCGCGCATCGCGGCGTTTTCGCGCGCGACGGGCGCCGAGAGCACCGTCGTCGCCTGCGGCGCCGCCGCGGGCGCCGGAGACGATGTCTATCGGATGGTGCTCGCGAACGGGACGCTCTATTGGAATCCGAGCGCCGGCGACCCCAACGCAGCCCTCCTCGAGCTCTTCCGTGTTCCGACGCAGGGCGGCGTGCCGACGGCGCTCGGTGTCGAGAGCGACGGCGAAGAGTTCGCTGTCGACGCGACGTCCGTCTACTATTCGAACAGCAACGGTGGAGTCGCGCGCGCGAACCTCGACGGCAGCGGCGCGGTGCCGATTTCGAGCCTCTTCGCGCGGGTCATCGCCGTGGACGACGCGAACGTCTATCTCGGTGTCGTCCCGTGCCCCGACGATGGGTGCAGCACGCCGCCGAGCATCTACGCACTTCCGAAGGCAGGCGGGCCGCAATCTACGCTCGTGGACGAAACGCCCGGCGTCGACCAGATGATCGCGCGCGACGCGTACCTCTATTGGACGGTGCTCGGCTCGAAAACGAAGATCTTTCGGGTCTCGACTCAGGGCGGTCCCGTGGAGACGTTGGTCGACGAGAATACGGGCGAGAGCGTGGTCGCGCTCAGTGCCGATTCGACCTATCTCTACGGAGTCACCAGCGGCACCGGCAACCCCCTGATGCACAGGGTCCTCCGCGTCCCCCTCGCCGGCGGCACCCCGACGGTCCTCGCGACGGAGCCGGGCATCGGCACCGCGCTCGCGGTGGACGACACGGCGATCGTGTGGTCGGCGAAGGTCGCCGGCGTCCCGAACTCGGGGGTTCTCTACACCCTCGC
>DASYCF010000909.1:0-10337 GCA_036500365.1 Byssovorax sp. | reverse complement strand
GGGCGTCGCGTGCGGCGTTCGAACGGCCGACTGCGTGCCCGTGCTCGTCGCCGACCGGCGGAGCGGCGCCGCCGCCGCGATCCACAGCGGCTGGAAGGGCACCGTGCTCGACGTCGTCGCCGCGGGCGTCGCCGCGCTGCGCGTCGCGGTGGGCGACGGCGAGCCCGAGCTCGTCGCCGCGATCGGTCCGCACATCGAGCGCTGCTGCTTCGAGGTCGACGCCGACGTCGCGGGCGATCTCGCGCGGGCGTCGTCGCTCGGGCGATCGGTGGTCGACGAGCGCGCGGGCGGAAAGTCGCACGTCGATCTGCGCGCCATCGTCCGCGCGCAGCTCGTCGCGGCCGGCGTGACGGACGCCGCGATCGGCGACGTGCCCGGCTGCACCGTCTGCGACGTCACGCGGTTCCACTCTTTCCGGCGCGACGCGGCGCGCAGCGGCCGCATGCTCTCGGCCATCGTCAGCCGCGCGGCGCGCTGACCGGGTCAACGGTCGTTGCCGCATTGGCCCTTGCAGAGCGCGCGCGCGGCGGCGAGAGTCCGCAGACACGCATGAACCGCACGCGCTCTCTCGCCTCCTCCGCGCTCGCCGCGCTCCTCGTCACCGCTTGCACGGAGCCGCCTGCGCCCGTCGCGCCCGGGCCGCCCGCGCCGGCCGAGGTCGCCGCCGCGCCCGCTGCGCCGGCCGGCCCCGTCGCCGCCATCCCGGACGATTCGGACGAGGGCATGTGGCTCTTGAACGCGTTCCCCGCCGAGCGCGTCCAGAAGAAGTACGGCTTCAAGCCGACGCAGGCGTGGCTCGATCACGTGCGCCTCTCGTCGGTGCGCCTCGCGCTCGGCTGCAGCGGCTCGCTCGTGTCGCCGAGCGGGCTCGTGATGACGAACCACCACTGCGCCTCCGAGTGCATCTCGCAGCTCTCGAGCGCGAAGAAGGACTTCATCCAGACCGGCTTCTACGCGAAGACCGACAAGGACGAGGTGAAGTGCCCCGGCATGGAGGTGAACGAGCTCGTCGAGATCCAGGACGTCTCCGAGCGCGTCATCGGCGCGACGAAGGGCCTGAGCGGCAAGCAGTTCGGCGACGCGCAGAAGGCCGAGCTCTCGAAGATCGAGAAGGCGTGCGCGACGAGCGACGACCTGCGCTGCGACGTGGTGACGCTCTACCACGGCGGGAAATTCCACCTCTACAAGTACAAGCGATTCCAGGACGTGCGCCTCGTGTTCGCGCCCGAGTTCGCGATCGCGTTCTTCGGCGGCGACCCCGACAACTTCAACTTCCCGCGCTACGACCTCGACGTCTCGTTCCTGCGCATCTACGAGCACGACAAACCGGCGAAGATCGAGCACTACTTCGCCTGGTCGAAGCAGGGGGCGAAGGCCGGCGATCTCACGTTCGTCTCCGGCCACCCCGGCGGCACGTCGCGCCTCCTCACGGTGAGCCAGCTCGCCTTCAAGCGCGACGTGGAGTTCCCGACGCGCCTCATGCGCTACGCCGAGATGCGCGGCGCGATCACCGAGTACCAGCAGCGCGGCAAGGAGCAGAAGCGCACGTCGAACGAGACGCTGTTCCTCATCGAGAACTCGTACAAGGCGATCAAGGGTGAGCGCGAGGCGCTCGTCGACCCCGCCTTCTTCGGCCAGAAGGTCGCGGCCGAGAAGGCGCTCCGCGATCGCGTCGAGAAGGACCCCGCGCTCGCCGACGTGAAGGGCGCGTGGGACGCGATCGCGAAGGCGCAGGTGTCGCTCCAGCGCGTCTTCCTGCGGAACCTGTACCTCGAGCGCGGCTGGGGCTTCCACTCGGACCTCTTCCACATCGCGCGGACGCTCGTACGCGCGGCCGACGAGCTGCCGAAGCCGAACGGCGAGCGCCTGCGCGAGTTCGGCGACTCGCGCCTGCCCGGGCTCAAGGCGGAGCTCTACTCGCCCGCGCCGATCTACGACGAGTTCGAGGCGTTCACGCTCGGCCAGTCGCTGACGAAGCTCCGCGAGGCGCTCGGCGCCGACGACGCGGCCGTGCGCAAGGTGCTCGGCAAAGACGCGCCGAACGACCTCGCCGCGGCCATCGTGAAGGGCACCAAGCTCAAGGACGTGAAGTTCCGGAAGCAGCTGTTCGAGGGCGGCAAGGCCGCGATCGACGCGTCGAACGACCCGATGATCAAGCTCGCGCGCCTCGTCGACGCCGACGCGCGCGCCGTGCGCCACCAGTACGAGGACGAGGTCGAGGCCGTCGAGAAGAAGAACGCCGAGCTCATCGCGCGGGCCGAGTTCGCCGTGTACGGCACGAGCACGTACCCCGACGCGACGTTCACGCTGCGCCTCGCCTACGGCAGCGTGAAGGGCTGGGTCGAGAACGGAAAGCCCGTGGACCCGATCACGACGTTCGGCGGCGCGTTCGACCGGGCCACGGGCAAGGACCCGTTCGCGCTCCCGAAGAGCTGGCTCGACGCGCGCCCGCGCCTCGACATGTCGACGCCGCTCGACTTCTCGTCGACGAACGACATCATCGGCGGCAACTCGGGCTCACCCGTCGTCGACAAGGAGGCGCGCGTCGTCGGCCTCATCTTCGACGGGAACATCCACTCGCTCGGCGGCGACTTCGGCTACGACCCGGCGACGAACCGCGCCGTGTCCGTCGAGTCGACCGCGCTCGTCGCCGCGCTCGACAAAGTCTACGGCGCGAAGCGGATCCTCAGCGAGCTCCAGATGAAGTGACGGGCTTCGCGGCGTCGACGACGGTGATCGCGCCGCCGGTGTTCGCCCACGCGAACGCGAGCTGATCGGCGCTCTTCTGCACGCTGGCCTTCACGAGGTCGGCGCCCCCGTGGCCGCTGTGCTTCTCGATCCGGAGGAGCACGGGGCCGCCCGTGCTCGCGGCCTGGAGCGCGGCGGCGAACTTGCGCGCGTGCATGGGGTCGACGCGATCGTCGCTGTCGGCCGACGCGACGAGCACGGCGGGGTATTTCACGCCCTCCTTCACGTGGTGGTACGGCGAGTACGCGTACAGCGCCTTGAACTGCTCGGCGTCGTCGGCCGAGCCGTACTCGCTAATCCACGTCTTGCCCGAGCCGAACAGGTGGTAGCGCACCATGTCGAGCAGCGGCACGCCGCAGAGCGCCGCGCCGAAGAGGTCGGGCCGCTCGGTCACGGCCGCGCCGACGAGCAGGCCGCCGTTCGACGCGCCCCAGATCGCGAGGTGCTCGGGCCGCGTCCAGCCCTCGGAGATCAAGAGCTCGGCCGCGGCGATGAAGTCGTCGAACGTGTTCTGCTTCTTCGTCGTCATGCCGGCGCGGTGCCAGTCCTCGCCGTACTCGCCGCCGCCGCGCAGGTTCGCCACGGCGTACACGCCGCCCCGCTCCAGCCACGGGTAGATCGTCGACACGAAGCTCGGCGTCTCCGACACCTGGAAGCCGCCGTAGCCGTAGAGCAGCACGCGGTTCGACCCGTCCTTCGGCGCGTCCTTCCTGCGCACGACGAACACCGAGATGCGCGTGCCGTCCTTCGACTTTCCGAACTTCTGCTCGACGACGTACGGTTTCGGATCGATCGGCACGCTGACCTTCGCGTAGAGCTCGGTCGCGCCGGACTTGATCGACGCCGAGCGGATCTCCGAGGGCGTCGTGAAGGACTCGAAGCTGTAATAGAAGGTGTCGTCCTCGGCGAGGCCGACCGGCCCGCCGACGGCGCCGATGCCCGGGAGCGCGACCTCGCGCACGAGCTTGCCGTCGAGCTCGTGGACGAACATGCGGCTCGACGCGTCCTTCAGGTACTTCACGACGAGCTTGCCGCCGATGACGGCGGACTCGTCGATCGTGGCGTCGTCGCGCTGCGGGACGATCTCTTTCCAGTGGTCGCGCGTGAGCTTCGTCGGATCGACGACGAACATGCGGCCGCGCGGCGCGTCCTCGTCGGTCTGCACGTAGAGGCGCTCGCGGAACGCCTCGACGCCGTAGTGCGCCTTCTTGCCGACGACGAGTGGCACGAACTCGCGCTTCTTCGAGCGCTGGTCCTGGAGGTACACGTCGTTCGAGGTCCAGCCGTGCGAGATCGTGAGCACGAGCCACCGGCCGTCGCGCGAGAGCTGCCCGTCGATGAACGTCGACGGATCGCCCGTCTTCTCGTGCATGACGCGGTCCTTCTTCGGGTCCTCGCCGAGCTTGTGGAACCGCACCTCGGCGAAGCCGGGTCGATCGGCCTCGGGGATCTTCGGGTCCGTCGGCAGCCACGTGTAGACGAAGCCGTCGCTCGTCGGCGTCCACGACGCGGTCGCGTATTTGGCGCCGGCGATCGTGTCGACGTCGCTCTTCTTGCCGGTCGTGACGTCGAGGACGACGAGCTCGGCCTCGTCGGAGTTGTTCTTCTTGAGCTGGTAAGCGACCTTCTTGCCGTCCCACGAGGCGCTCCAGCCGCCGAGGCCGACGCTGCCGTCCTCGCTCCAGCCGTTCGGATCGAGGAGCACCTTCTCGGCGCCGGCCTTGCCCTCTTTCCAGTAGACGATCGTCTTCTCGCGGTCCTTGTGGCGGCGCGTGTAGAAGAAGCGCGATCCGCGGTGGCGCGGCGCCGACACCGACTCGAGGTAGTAGAGCTCCTTCAGGCGCGCGGCCATCGCGTCGCGCTCCGGGAGCTTGCCGAGGTAGTCGCGCGCGAGCTTGTCCTCTGCGGCCATCCACGCCCCCACGCCCTCGCCCTTCCGGTCCTCGAGCCAGCGATACGGGTCGAGCACGGTGACGCCGAAGTGGACGTCCTTCGCGTCGACCGTCTTCGTCTCGGGGTAGGGCAGCGGCGGGGTGTGCTTGGGCATGGCAGGCGGAGCGGGTGGCGGCGCGGCCGGCGGCGGCGCTGGCGGCGGCGTCTCCGCGCACGCGCCCCCCGCGAGGGCGACGACGAGCGCGGCGAGGGACGAGCGGGCAATTGCGACCCGCGCCAGCGGAGTCGCAGCAAATGAGTGCGTGGAGCGCATGACGGACCTTGCTCGAGGCGCCGGCGGCTCAGCCGCGCGCGCGACCCTCGAAATAGTGGGGATCGACGAGGAGCTTCTCTGCATAGCGCTCGCGGCGGGCGCGCGCCTCGTCGCGGCGCACGCTGTAGCGGAGCGGAGACTTCGGCGACAGCGCGAGGTTCTTCGGCAGATACAGCGTGGCGCACGCGGGGCCGCCGCCCGCCTTCCCGAAGAGCTCGAACAGCGGCACGCGGCGGACGCGCAGGCCGAGGCCCTCCATCGAGCCGACGAACGCCTCGCTCGCGGCGTCCGGCACGAGGAGCCCGCCCTCGACCTGGCGCGAGTTGCCGCAGTAGTGCTCGACGGCGTCGTCGCGCTCGATCGGCACGATCGACGGCGCGCCGAGGCTCGACGCGACGCGCGCTGCGTCGCCGCCGTAGAGGCCGCCGGGGTAGTGGACGAGCCGCGCGCCGCCGCCGCGCGACTTCGGCGGACGGGCGCCGAAGTGCACGGTGTCGCCGTGGAAATGCGGGTACACGAGCTCGGCGAACACGCGCGCGCGCGGCGGGACTCCGGCGAAGTCCGCGGCGCGCTCCACGCCCTCTCGCGACGAGCGCATCGTCTTCGGGCCGACGTCGGCGTCGTAGTGCCCGGGCGTCGTGTACGTGAGCACGACGTGGCTCGCGCCCTCGGCCTCGCCGTCGGCGACGACGGGCGCGACGTCGGCCATGCCCTCCCACCGCGCCGGGTTCTTCTCGACGGCGAGCGAGCACCCCGCGTCCTCGGCCATGCGCTCGAGGAGGCCGCGGTAGTACGCCTCCTCCGCGACGCGGTGCGCGAGCATGTTCGGGAGCAGCGCGCGGATCATGCCGCCGTCGACGACGACCCACGGGCCGTTCGCGGCGAAGACGCGGCCCGTGAGCACCTCGTTCATGTGGCCGACGCGCTCGCCGCCGGCGACCGTCGCGAGCGTGCCGTCCCCCTCGACCCGGAGGTCGCCGCGATCGAGCAGCGGGTCGTCGGCCGGCTCGAAATCGAACACGGCGTCGCCGCCGAACGAGAGGATGCCTTCGCAGATCTCGAGCCACTCGTCGTATGCGCGCCGCGGCGAGTAGACGAGGTGCGTGACCTCGCTCTTGTAGTTCGCCCCCGCCTTGTTGACGGTCGCCGGCACCGGCGGCCGCACCACGAGCAGCGAGCCGTACACGTTCGGGAGCGCGTTCATCGCTCGGGTCGTACCAAAGGCCCAAGGTCGCGTCGATCTCGGCTACATTCGGCGCCCGCGACCCGCCGCCTTGCCGAACGAGAAGAGTGCTCGAACGATGCCTCGCTTCCTCGCCATCCACCACGCTCCCGGCGTCAGCCAGGAGGACTTCGAGCGCAACATCCCCGAGGTGCTCGCCGGGAAATACGCGACGTTCGTCCACACGTACGTGAACCTCCAGCACGGCACGATCGTGAACATCTACGACGCCGACAGCGCCGCCGCGCTCGAGCGCGAGTTCGAGCGCATCGGCTTTCCGTTCGACGAGATTCGAGAGGTCCAGTTCGGCGCGTCGGTCGACGACCTCAGGGCCATGACCCGCGGCGCCGGTTGAAGGCGCATGGCCGCCATTCGCCCTCGCGACGACGGCACGTGGTTCGGAGAGGCGAGGTCACCCGACAAGGTGCCTCGCAAGGTCAACGTCTTCGAGCACATGACGTCGCACCAAGGCATGCTCGAGCAGGCGCCGCTGTTCCCCTATTTCGGGCCCGGCGACATCGTCCCGACGGCGGCGCTGTCGCTGTCGCTGCCGGACATGCCGCGCGTGCACTTTTATCATTCGAACGACGTACCCGAGGTCATCCTCGCCATGGCGGGGGAGGGCGCCCTCCTCGCCACCGGGCAGCTCTACCTGCAGCAGGGCACCCACGGCGTGACGACGTTCCTCCGCGCGCCGCGAGCACCGGAGTCGAGCGGTTATCAGATCTCGCTCATCGTCATCCGGATGAAGGCCGAAGGGCCGCAGATGGAGGGCTTCGTCCTCCGCTGTCACGCGTGCAACGAGATCGTCTTTCGCATGGATCGCGACGTGTTCCAGGGACCGCCCCACGCGCACTACCCCGAGCTCGCGAACGTGCGCTTCTACGCGGACGCGGCCGACGCGTTCAACGCGGAGCCGCGCGCGTGCGCGGCGTGCGGCGCGGCGCAGGCCCGCTTCCCGACCGAGCTCGTCGGCTGGCGCCGTTACGCGCAGTACGTCGAGCTCGCGAACCGCGCGCGTGACGCCCTGGAGCAGGCGTGAGCCCGTGACGCTCGAGCGCAAGAAGACGACGAACGTTCTGCGCGACGCGAAGCACGCGTTCGGCTCGCACGACGATTTCCCGATCGGCCCGCGCGGCACGGACCCGATGCCGCACCTCAGCCGGAGCCGCGTCGCGCAGCCGTTCTTCCTCGTGAGCGCCGCCGACCATGTGCTCGTGCAGATGGCCGGCCGCGGCGTCCTCGAGCTCCGCGGCGGCCCGCCGGCGCGCCTGTCGCTCGCGCCCGGCGACGTCGTGTATGTCCCCGCGGGGGTGCCGAGCCGCGCGTCGCCGACGCCGGCGACGGCCGAGAACGCGAACGTGCACGTGCGCCTCAAGGCCGATCCGCCGGCCCGCGAGGCCGCCGCCTGGTATTGCCGGTGCGGCGAGCTCGTCCACGCCGAGGAGGTCACGGGCGACGTTCCCCAGGAGGGTTACCTCCGCGCCGTCGTCGCCTTCAACGCCGACGCGTCACTTCGTCGCTGCGCCGCGTGCGGTGTCTCCCACGAGCCCGTCGACCTCGACGACATCGCCTGGGCAGCCGTCGCCTCCGCCCTTCGCGCGGAGTGATCAGACGATCTTGGCCGCGGCCTCGTCGGCGCGGGTCTCTCCCACGCGCAGCGCCCGGACCACGGCGAGCGCCTGCTCGCGCGTCTCGTAGATGTGCGAGGGCCTGTGGATCTTCAGCCCGGCGAGGCGCGTCACCGTGCGCTGGAGGGGGTTGCCGCCGTAGCGCACGGACGAGATCGCGCAGAGCTCGTGGGCGCGGCGCGTCTGCTCGGCGTAGTAGTCGAGCTCCGCCGCGTTGATCGTCACGTTGTCGAAGTCCACCACGAAGTACGCACGCTTGCCGCTCGCGCGCGCGGTCCAGAAGCCGATGACCGCTTCGAAGTGCGCCGCGATCTGGTCGCGGGTCTCCAGCGCCGTCGGGCGCGGGAAGCTCATGAACACGATGTTGTCCCGCGCGTCGTAGGAGAGCTGGGCGGTCACGATCCGTCATGTTGTCCGAGTGACGTCCCGCGCACAACGCCGCGCGGGTTGCGCCGCCGCGTCGCTCGGCGCAGCCTCCGCTCGTGGACACGCCCGACGTCTTCGCCGAGATCCTGTCGCTTCTCGCGAGCATGGAGCGGGCGCAGGCGGACAAAGTCATCGAGCTCGCGCGCCGGATCCACCCGGGGCTGACGGCCGAGGACATCAGGAACCCACACGACTTTCCGGATCTCTCTGACCCCGACTGGCACTTCGAGGACGGGCAGCTCGCCGGGATCCAGGCCGTGCGGTTTGCCATCGCGACGCTGTCCTGCGAGCGTTCGTCGGGCCATGGCAGCGCCGCGAAAGCCCGCGAAGGCGACGAAGAAGGTCGAGCCCTTCTTCCGCCCGTTCTCGAAGATCGCGAAGGCGAAGGCTGACGAGCAGGCCGCCTCGAGCACGAAGCCCGCGGCCAAGAAGCCTCCGCCGAAGCTCGAGCCGCCGCGGCGCGACGAGCCGTCCGACGACGAGGCGTTCGCGCGATACATGTCCGGCGTGCGCGCGCTCGACGGCGACGGCGCCACGCGCATCCCGCGGACGTCGAGCCGAGTCGACCGTCAGGCGAGCCCCGTCGTCGCGGCTGACGCGCCCGACCCCGACGCGAACGCGCGCGCGCGCCTCCGCGAGCTCGTCTCGGAGGGCGTGCGCTTCGAGACGACCGACGACGGCGAGCGCCTCGAGGGCCGCCGGCTCGACGTCGACCCGCGCGATCTCCGGCGCCTCCGCCGCGGCCAGTTCGCGCTCGACGCCCGCCTCGATCTGCACGGCATGGCCGTCGCCGAGGCGCGCGTCGCGGTCGACGCGTTCGTGAAGAAGCGCGCCGCCGCCGGCGATCGCGCCGTCGTCGTCGTCCACGGCAAGGGCTCGCACTCGCCGCGCGGCGTCGGCGCGTTGCGCGGTGAGATCGCCGCGTGGCTCAGCCAGGGGCGCGCTGCGCGTCACGTCCGCGCGTTCGCCACGGCGAGCGACGACGCAGGCGGGGCCGGCGCGCTCTGGGTGCTCTTGGCGCGCTGACGCGGCCCTGGTAGCACCCGGCGAGAGGTCCGCATGGTCGACAAGGTGAAGAAGATCTGGCTCGACGGCGAGCTCGTCGACTGGGACCAGGCCCAGGTCCACGTGCTCACGCACACGCTGCACTACGGCCTCGGCGCGTTCGAGGGCATCCGCGCCTACCAGCGCGCCGACGGCACGACGACGATCTTCCGCCTCAAGGAGCACGTCGAGCGGCTCTACGACACGTGCAAGCTCATCATGCTCGAGCCGCGCGTCACCGCGGCCCAGCTCTCCGACGCGTGCGTCACGCTGATGCGCGAGAACTCGATGGTCGAGGCGTACCTCCGACCCGTGATCTTCGTCGGCGACGGCGCGATGGGCGTCTACGCGCCGCAGAACCCGGTGCGCGCGGTGGTCGTCGCCTGGAAATGGGGCGCCTACCTCGGCCAGGGCGCCATCGACGACGGCATCCGCGTGAAGGTCTCGTCGTGGGCGCGCCACCACATCCACGTGAGCCTCGCCAAGGGCAAGATCATGGGCCAGTACACGAACTCCACGCTGGCGAAGCGCGAGGCCAAGATGGCCGGCTTCGACGAGGCGGTGCTCATGGACGTGAACGGCTACGTGAGCGAGGGCTCGGGCGAGAACCTCTTCCTCGTCAAGCGCGGCAAGCTCTACACGCCGCCGCTCTCGGCCTCGATCCTCGAGGGCGTCACGCGCGACACGATCCTGAAGCTCGCCGCCGAGGAGGGGATCGAGGCGAGCGAGACGATGCTCACGCGCGACCAGCTCTACCTGGCCGACGAGGTGTTCTTCACCGGCACCGCGGCCGAGGTCACGCCCATCCGCGAGGTCGACCACCGCAAGATCGGCCCTGGCACGGTCGGCCCCGTCACGAAGCGGCTCCAGCAGCGGTATTTCGAATGCGTCAAGGGCGCGCGCGCGCCGCACCCGGAGTGGCTGACGCGGGTGTGAAGGCGGCGGCGCTCGTCGCGATCGCAGCGGCCCTCGTCGCGTGCGAGCCCGAGCGCGCGCCTCTGCCGCCGCCGCGACCCGTGGCTCCCGCGGCGCCCGCGCAGCCGGCGTTCGAGGCGGGCGC
>DASYCF010000908.1:0-6064 GCA_036500365.1 Byssovorax sp. | reverse complement strand
GGGCGTCGCGAGCCCGACCTCCGCGCGAAGCCTCGCCGGGTTCGTCGCGGCATCGAGCTCGACGTGGCCGCGCCAGACGATCGTCGCGACGAGGTGATCGGCGTCGATGACCAGCGTGTCGGCCGAGAGCTCGATGGCGCGGAGCTCGGTGTCGCGCGCGCCGACCACCTGACACCGCGCGACGCCGCGCGCCGACGGGAGGCGCGAGCGCAGGCGCGGCCGCTCGGCGTCGAGCCCGTCGAGCAGCAGCCACTCGTCCCCCGCGAGGAGCTCGGTCTGTTGATCGGCGGGCGCCGCGTGGAAGTAGCGAAAATCGAGTTCGCTCGCGACGACGAGCGCGCCCCGCTCGACGCTCGGGCGCGCCGCGCTGCCGAGGAGCCGCCGCCGGTGACCCCACGTCGGCGCGAGCGGACCGAAGCCCGCGGGGCGCCGCGCGTCCTTCGGATCGACGACGTTCGGCAGCGCGCCCGACACGCTCGCGCCGACGCCGACCGGGTTGTCCTCGACGCCGAGGCCGCCGAACGCGCGCTCGTAGACGAGCGGCATCGACGTGAGCGCGCGCGGCGTCGGCGCGCTCGCGGTGCGATCGCCGTACACGTGGAGGAGCTTGTCGACGAGCGGCCGATCGCCCGCGTAGACGGCGAGGCGCGCGGCCATCGCCGGCGTCGGCAAGCCGAGCGGCGCGTGCGCGGAGCCGACGAGCACCACGCCCGCGTTGGGCAGGTACGGCGCGACCTCGGACGCCGCGGCGAGCCCCTGCGCCGGCGCGAGATCACCGCGCGCGACGGGCGGCGCCATGCGATCGCTCGTGACGAGCTCGGCGGGCGCCACGAGCTGCGCGGGTCCGTCGTGCACGAGCGTGAAGCTCGCCTTCACGAACACGCTGACGCGCGCGACGCCGCCGAGCGTCCACACGAGCGACCCGCACGAGACGGGCCGAAGCGGGACGACCTGGATGGGCCCAAACGCCATGCGGGGTTCTGGACGCGCGTGCGGCTGCCGAGGGCCCCGGCGCGAAGGGGAACGGTAGCCCCGCGGCGCCGCGGCGAGCAAGCGGGGTCGGCCTGATCCCGGCGACGTGGCGGCCGTCGCCGTTCATACCTGACACAATGCTGTCATCCGCCGCGCGTAGCTTGCCTCACGGCGCCGCGGACGACGGCGGCGCGGAGGAGGATGACGAAATGGATAAGGGCGTGAAGAGCTACGAGGGCGCGTGCCACTGCGGCGCGGTGAGGTTCGCGGTCGACATGGACCTCGGCGCGACGAACGCGAGCAAGTGCAACTGCTCGATCTGCACGAAGCTCGGCGTGACCGGCGGCGTGGTGAAGCCCGCGGCGTTCAAGCTCGAGGCGGGCGAGGGCGAGCTCTCGACCTACGCCTTCGGGACGAAGATGGCGACGCGGTACTTCTGCAAGCGCTGCGGCGTGCACCTCTTCGGAAAGGGTCACCTCGCCGAGCTCGGCGGCGACTTCGTGAGCGTCAACGTGAACACGCTCGAGGGCGTCGAGCCGACGGAGCTCGAGCTCGTGTACTGGGACGGCCGACACGACAACTGGCAGATCGGCCCGCGCAAGACGCCGTTCCCCGTGCTCGGTGCCGCGATCGCGTGAGGGCTCGCCTCCCCTTCGCCGCGGCGGCGCGGTAGCCTTCGCGCGCGTGCGCCTTTCCCTCCTCGAACTCGTGCTCGCGCTCGCGGCGACGGCGTGCGGCGCGTCGCCGTCGGCCGCAGCGTGCGGGCCGACGAGCGCGTGCGCGCAGGGATCGACGTGCGTCGTCGGCCTCTGCCGCTCGAGCGAGCCGGCGCCCGCGTCTCGTCCGGAGGCGACGCGCATGGTGCTCGAGCCGATCGACGCGGCGGTGATCTCGTCGCGCGGCGGCGACGGCGCGCGGCCCGAGGCGTTCGCGCTCGGGCGCGCGGGCGCGGGCACCGTCGAGCTCCTGATGCGGTTCGCGCCGGCCTGGGCCGACGACGCCGACGTCGCGTTCGCGTTCGTCGTGCTCGCGCCGGTCGACGGCGCGCCGCCGCCCGCGTCGCCCGTGCGCGTGTCGACCGCGCGCGTGCTCGAGGCCTGGTCGAGCGACTCGGTGACGTGGGGCAGGCAGCCGCGCCTCGGCCCGCTCGACGCCGCCGAGCTCGCGCGGCCGGCCTCGCGCGCCTCCGCGCGCCTCGACGTGACGCGCGCCGTGCGCGCGTGGAGCCGCCTCCCGCGCGACGAGCACGGCCTCGCCGTCGTGGCCGACGGGAGCGACGCGTTCGGCGCCGTCTACGCGTTCGGCTTCGGCGCGGCGCCCGGCCCGCGCCTCGAGGTGTACCTGCGGAGCGACGCGGCGAGCGCGCGCGATCACGACGGCTCCGCCGCCGCGGGCCGTGATCACGGTCCGCCGTGATCGAGGCCGCGCCGCCGACCACCGAGCGCCCGCGCGCGCTCCTCGCCGTGAAGTCGCTCTCGGTCGCGTTCGCGGGCGATCGCGGCGACGCGCTCGCGGTCGACGGCGTGTCGTTCGACGTGCAAGCCGGCGCGACGACCGCGCTCGTCGGCGAGTCGGGCTGCGGCAAGACGGCGACGGCGCTCGCGATCGTGCGCCTCTTGCCCGAGGCGGGGCGCGTGCTCGGCGGCGACGTGGAGCTCGAGGGCAAGAGCCTCTTCGACCTCGACGAGCGCGCGATGCAGCGCGTGCGAGGCGGCCGCATCGGCTTCGTCTTCCAGGAGCCGCTCACGGCGCTGAACCCCGTGTACAGCGTCGGCTGGCAGGTCGCCGAGGCGATCACGCTGCACGAGAAGGTCTCGCGGAGCGAGCGCAAGCGGCGCGCGATCGAGTCGCTCCGGCGCGCGCGCTTCCCCGACCCGGAGCGCGCGTTCGACGTGTACCCGCACGAGCTCTCCGGCGGCATGCGCCAGCGCGCCGTCATCGCGTCGGCGCTCGCCGCCAAGCCCTCGCTGCTCATCGCCGACGAGCCGACGACGGCGCTCGACTCGACGACGCAGGCCGACGTGCTCGATCTGTTGCGCTCGCTCCGCGACGAGCTCGGCATGGGGCTGCTCCTCGTCGCGCACGACCTCGCGCTCGTCTCCGAGATCGCGAACGAGGTCGTCGTCCTCTACGCCGGCGTCGTCGCCGAGCGCGGGCCGACGCGCGAGGTGCTGCGCGCGCCGAAGCACCCGTACACGCAGGCGCTCCTCCGCAGCGTGCCGCCCGAGGGCGTGTACCGCGGGCGCGACGAGAGGCGCGCGCGCCTGCCGATGCTCGGCGGCGCCCTGCCCGATCTCGTCACGCCGCCCGTGGGCTGCCGCTTCGCGGCGCGCTGCCCCGAGGTGTTCGATCGCTGCACGGTCGAGGCGCCGGCGCTCTACGGCGGGCGTCACGCGGCGCGCTGCTTCCTCCGCGAGGCGGACCCGCCGCGCGGCTCGCGATCGTTCGCGCCGCCGCCCGTGCCGCAGGAGACCGAGTGAAGCTCGCGCCGCTCCGCGACCCGCCGCTCTCGGGCGGGAAATCCGATTCGAAGCGGCCGACGGGCGGCCCGCTCGTGCAGGTCGAGCGGCTGTCGAAGCTCTTCGCCGTGCGCGGCGCGCCGTTCTCGGCCCCCCGCTTCGTGCACGCGGTCGACGGCGTGAGCCTCTACGTGCGCCGCGCCGAGACGCTCGGCCTCGTCGGCGAGTCGGGGTCGGGCAAGAGCACGCTCGGCCGCGCGATCCTGCGCCTCGTCGAGCCGACGCTCGGCCGCGTGACGTTCGACGGCGCCGACGTGACCGCGATGCCCGAGCGCGAGCTCCGCGCGCTCCGCCGCCGCATGCAGATGATCTTCCAGGACCCGTACTCGTCGCTCAACCCGCGGATGACCGTGCGCGAGATCGTCGGCGAGGGCGTGACCATCTTCAAGCTCGCGGGCTCGCGCGGCGAGGCGGACGACCTCGTGACGCGCGCGCTCGAGCGCGTGGGCCTCCGCGCCGACGCGCTCGGCCGCTACCCGCACGAGTTCTCCGGCGGCCAGCGCCAGCGCATCGGCATCGCGCGCGCGCTCGTCGTCGACCCGTCGTTCATCGTCTGCGACGAGCCGGTGAGCGCGCTCGATCTCTCCGTGCAGGCGCAGGTCGTCAACCTGCTCGAGGAGCTGCAGGACGAGCTCGGCGTGAGCTACCTCTTCATCTCGCACGATCTGCGCGTGGTGACGTACACGAGCCACCGCGTCGGCGTGATGGTCGGCGGTCGCATCGTCGAGATGGGCCCGAGCGCCGACGTCGCGACGAAGCAACTGCACCCCTACACGCGCGCGCTCTTCAGCGCCGTGCCGCGCCTCGAGCCCGACGCGCCGCGCGTCAGCGTCACCGACGAGGGCGAGCGCGCGTCGGTCGCGCTGCCTCGGCGGCTCCTCGTCCACGTCGAGCCGCCGTCGCCGCTCGAGGAGCCGAGGGGCTGCGTCTTCCACACGCGCTGCCCGAAGTTCGAGCCCGGGAAATGCGACGAGGAGACGCCCTCGCTCTCCGAGGTGGTGACGGGCAGCCACCACCGCGTCGCGTGCTTCTTCCCCGAGACCGACCCGCCGACGTGATCAGAGCGCGGGGACGTTCAGCGAGACCAGCTCGCGATGTCCTTCGTCACGACGTCGAGCAGCATGAAGACGGCCCAGCGCGGCGTGAACGAGTGGTCCGGCCCCGCGATGACGCGGACGCCGACCGTCTCCTGAATCGTGAGCCGCGCGTGGTGGTACGACGTCCAGCGCTTGTAGTGGTTGAGCGCCATGTCGCCGTGGCTGAAGACGAGGAACACGCGACCGCCGCGGCGACCGATGTCGAAGAGGCGCGCCGGCAGCCCGGTCGGCCGGAGCCGAGACGGCGCGCTCGCGAGCGCGATCGTCTTGCCGAGCAGGGCCGCCTTCGCCGCGCGTCGCAGGAACCAGCGGGCCTTGGCGCCGATCGGCGCGTCGGGGCCGGGCTTCATCGCGCTCGCGGGGGTGCCCGCGCGCCACTCGGTGTGGTGCTCGCGCGTGTACGGCGCGGGATCGAAGCGGCCGATGTTGACGAGGATGAGGTTGAGCGCGCCGCCCGCGCGCTCGGCGGCGCGCCAGCACACGAACGCGCCGGCGCAGATCCCTGCCGCGGACAAGCGCGCGAAGCCCATCGACCGGAGGTGATCGATGGCGTGCACGGCGTCGCCCACGGCGGCCTCGTCGTACGGGTGCGCGGGCGGCCGCGCGATGTGCTCGCGGCTGTCGCCGACGCCCGTCACGTCGACGCGCAGCGACGCGATGCCCATCGAGGCGAGGCGCCGCGCGAGGAAGACGTTGCTGCGGTTCGGGCCGATGCGGTAGCTGAAGACGCTGCTCACGAGCAGGCAGGCGTGATCGGGCTTCGCTCCCTTCGGCAGCGTCAGGACGCCGAAGCGCCTGCCGCGCGGGCCGAACCAGACGCCGCGCTCCTCGCTGCCGTCGGGCATCACGCCGTGGTCTTCGGGCGTGATCTGGAGCGGCGCGAGGGCGCCGAGGCTCGGCCGGTGCGGCGCCGCGACGCGGTGCACCCAGTCGACGAGCGCGCGCGTCGCGATGCGCGGCGGGATCCAGAGCCACGGCGGATCCATCATCTCGGCGTAGCCGGGCGCGTCCTGCTCCTCGAAGTCGGCGGTCGACCACGCCTCGGGCGGGGCGCGGAAGCTCCGCATGTCGGCGCGGTGCAGCACGAAGATGCGCGGCGCCGGCGGCTTCTCGAGCTTCTTCAGATCCATCGCCTCGAGCGCGTCGACGGCCTCGTCGGTGAACACGCAGCCGTTTGCTTCGAAGCCGCGCACGCCGAGGTCGCGCGCGCGCCCGCGCGGCGGCGGCGGGTTCGTGTCGGACAGCTGCGAGAACACGCGGTGCTCGCGCAGGAACGCGCGGCCGCTGACGGGCGCCCAGAGCGCGATGGCGGCGACGTCGCTCCGCTTCACCGCGGCGTACGCGGCGACGACCGCGCCCGCGCGGAGGCCGATGACGATCACGGGCCCCGGCGGACCCGGGATGGCCTTCAGGTAGTCGATCGCGGCGTGCACGCTCGCGACCGTGCGACCGATCGGATCGGGATCCTCGTCGATG
>DASYCF010000907.1:0-3214 GCA_036500365.1 Byssovorax sp. | reverse complement strand
GTCGCCGACGTGCAGGATCGCTTCGGCCGCGGCGCCGGGCTCACGCGCGCGGCGCTCCTCGACGCGCCGAAGCGGCGCTGATCGGCTACAAGCGGCGCGACCTCATGACGTCGTCCATCGGCGCGACCATGAACTCCTGCGCCTCCTCGTCGTACCCGATGATGATCGCCTGATCGCCGCGCGCGAGCTTCGTGTCGTTCGTGTCGACGCGCACGCGGAGGACGAGGCCGGCGCCGCCGTCGGCGAGCGTCGCCTCGCCGAAGCGATCGGTCACCTTGCCCGTGCGCACCGTGCAGACCTTGCCCACGAGGTCCTGCTTCGTCGTCGCCTTCTTCGGCGCGAAGATCGGCGCGAGCGGCCGGATGACGAGCGACGTCATCGGCAGCGCGAGCACCGGCGCGACGAGGAACGCGACGACGAGCGACGCGTCGAACAGCCCGCGCGGCACCCACGCGATCGCGGCCTGCACCATCATCACGCAGAAGAGCCACGAGAACAGCGTCAGCGAGCTGAGCACGACCGTGGCCGGCGCCGAGCGCAGCCGCAGCGACGCGAGCATCCCCGCGAGGCCGCCGTGCGCGACGTCGCCCGGGGCGCCGTCGCCGCCGACGTCGGCGCCGTCGAGGTCTGCGCCCTCGAGCGCGCCGTGCCCGCCCGCGTGCATCGCCCCCTCGATCGCGCCGTCCATCGCCGCGTGCGCCGCGCCGTCGGCGAGGCCGTCGAGCGCCGCGTGCGCCGCCGCGTGCGCCGCGCCGTCGGCCATCCCGTCGAGCGCGCCGTCGGCCGCGCCCTCGCCGAGCAGGTTCACGTGGGTCGCGCCCACCATGACGAAGACCCAGTAGACCATCACGACGCCGAGCATCACCGTGTAGACGACGCTCGGGAGCGAGAGCGCGACGGCGAGGAACGGCAGCATGGGCGAGACCTCACGCGAGCATAGCCGAACGGCGCGCGCCGTCTCGCCGCGCTTTTCGAGCGCGCGCGCGCGGGATACATTGCCCCGGCCGCATGAATCCTCGCCCGCTGCTCGCCCTCGCCGCGCTCGCCGCCGTGTCCACGCCGGGCACGATGGAGGACCTCGCGCGCGAGATCCGGAGCTTCGTCAACCGCGAGCCGACGACGAGCGTCATCGGCACCGTCGCGGGCGCCGCGTACCTCTTCTACCGCGCCGAGTTCGGAAAGAATCCGAAGGTGAAGAGCTACTACGACGCGCTCGTCTACGTCTCCACGTGCCTCTCCGTCGGCTACGGCGACATCTTCGCGCAGACCGACGCGGGCAAGCTCATCGGCACCGCGCTCATGACCTACGGCCCCGCGCTCTCGGGCAAGATCCTCGACGAGCCCGTGCTGGCGCCCCCCGCTCGCCGCGTCTGATGGCGCCGAAGACCAGCGTCGACAAGGACCGCGTCACGATCGACGGGGTCGTGTACCTCGTCGCCGGCGCCGGCGCGCAGCAATGGTCGGTGAGCGACGAGTTCGGCGAGAAGCTCGGCTACTTCACCGTGCGCGGCAGGGCCGTCACGCCCGAGGACTACCGCCTCACCGGCGCCCCGCCCGTCCTCCTGATCGCGAAGCTCTGGGTCGCCGAGAACCTCACGCACGACGACAAGCCCGCCGCGCCCGTGTCGAAGGGCGTGTGCCAGATCTCGGTGAGCGAGGGCGCGACCGAGGCCGACCTCGAGTCCGCGCGCGCGCGCCGCGCGTGGCTCAAGAAGCAGCCCGGGATGAAGGCGAGCTACCTCGTGCGCGACCCCGCGACGGGCAAGGCGACCACCATCGCGATCTGGCAGACGCGCGCGCACCTCGACGCAGCCGAGGCGGCAGCCGGCGCCGAGGGCGCGCCCCTCACCGCGACCTCCGTCGAGCTCTTCCCATTCGTCGAAGAGCCTTGAGCCGAGTCCCGGGCGAAATTGACGCCAAGGGAGCCGCAGTGGCGACCGAGGCGGGTCGCATGGCGGGGTTCTGCGATGGATGCCGGCCGTGGGAGGTCTGTGGACAGCGGCGCGCCGTGGACAACGCGTGGGGAGGCCTCGGGAGGCGGATGAGTCGTCCTCTTGCAAAGGCGTCGGCACGCCGCGAAGCGGCGCTCCGGGCTGACCACCGAGCTCGATCCCTGCTCCTCGGCGCTCACGTTCGACGGCTGGGCCGACGCGTCGCCGCGCGCAGGGCCCTGGGACGAGAGGGTCGCGGAGGCTCGCACGTGGCTGCTCTCGAAGGGCTGGCGACGCCACGGGCGCGTCCGCCGCGCAGAGGTCCCCGGCGCCCGGTGACGAGCGGCGCGACGACTCAGTCGCGCGGGCGGGCGCCGTCGAGGAACAGCGCGACCAGGCGAGCGGCGAAGGCCGCGTCGACCTGGCTGCGCCGGATGAACACGCGCGACGACAGCGAGCCGAGCAAGCTCTCGATGAAGAGCCCCACGTCGAGATCTGCGCGCAGCTCGCCGCGCGCGATGGCGATCTCGAGCCGCACGTTGAGCTCGCGCGTCACCTCGCCGCGGAGCTGCTCGACGAGCGCGGCGACCTCCGGGTGATCGCCCTCTGCGAGGATCATGCGCCAGATGCTGCGCTTCTCCGCCGTCTTGCTGCGCGAGAGCTGCACGGCGAACGCGGCGAGATCCCTGGCGACGTCGCCGCTGTCGCCGACCATCGCGCCGTCGCCCTGGCGCAGGTTGCTGAGCGCGTCGGACACGAGCTCGAGCTTCGTGGGCCAGCGGCGGTAGATGGTGGTGCGCGCCACGCCGGCGAGGTGCGCGATCGCGTCGATCTGCAGCGCGGCGAAGCCGACGCGCGCCATCTCGCCGCGCACGGCCTGCCGCACGGCCGCGACGACGCGCTCCGACCGGCCGCCGGGGCGCGACCGCCCCGCGGGCGGCACGACGCGATCGCCCTCGTCCACTTCGGTGGAGCGATCGTCACGGACCGCGCGCGAGCTAGAACCTCCAGAATTCATTGGAACCGCTCACCCCCGCGTCAGATAATAGCTACGCCATGTTGCGTTTGCCACGGGGCGATGCAAGATAGCTACACCTTGTAGCGTTTAGCGGAGCGCGTTCGAGGGGACCGAGGAGCGGCATGAGCACGGCAGTGGAGACGGCGGAGCGACGCGTCGGCGAATCGGAAGAGCCGGGCGCGGGCCCGACGGTGAAGAAACGGTCGAAATCACGGACCATCGTCGGTGGCATCCTGCTCGTCGCGGCGATCGCGGGCGGGACGAC
>DASYCF010000906.1:0-5827 GCA_036500365.1 Byssovorax sp. | reverse complement strand
CTCTCGGCGAGCTCCGCGACGGCCCACCCGAAGGTGCGGCGCCGCGTCGTCCACGCCCTCGGCCGGTTCCGGACCGCGAAGAGCGCCGAGGTGTTGAAGAAGATCGCGCTCCGGGACGCGAGCTACCTGGTGGAGGCCGAGGCGGCGCGGGCGCTCGGGATGACCCGGCAAACGAGCGCGTTCGAGACGCTGCTCGACGTCCTCGATCGGTCTTCGTGGGCCGACGTGGTCCGAGCCGGCGCCATCGACGGGCTCGCGAACCTGCGCGACGAGCGCGCCGTGCCGCACGTCGTCGCGCGCACGCGCTACGGCTACCCGACGCGCGGCCGCCGCGCCGCCATCTCGGCCCTGCCGAAGCTCGCGAGCGATCGCAAGGCGCGCGAGACGCTCGAGGATCTGCTCGAGGAGAAGGATCCGTACCTGCGCGTCGACGTCGTGCGCGCGATCGGCGACCTCGGCGACAGCAAGGCGCGCGGCGCGCTCACGCGGCAGCTCGACCGCGACCTCGACGGCCGCGTGCGCCGCCGCATCCGCGAGGCGCTGCGCGACCTCGGCGGCGCGAGCCGGCGCGAGGCCGATCGCTTGCGCGAGGAGCTCGACGCGCTGCGCGCCGAGCACGGCGACCTCAAGGGCCGCCTCGGCAAGCTCGAGGCGATGATCGCGGGCAAGGCGGCCGCCAAGGCCGAGAAGGCGAAGAAGCATGCTCGATCGAAGCGGTAGGACCGCCCTCGTCACCGGCGCGTCGGCGGGCATCGGCCGCGAGATCGCGCGCCTCCTCGCGAAGGACGTCGCGCGCCTCGTGATCGTCGCGCGCAGGAAGGACCGCCTCGACGAGCTCGCCGCCGACCTCAAGAAGGAGAACCCGCGCCTCGTCGTCGACGTGCGCGCCGTCGATCTCCTCGACCGCGCCGCCACGGGCGCGATGCTCGACGACCTCGAGAAGGACCACGTCGCGATCGACGTCTTCGTCAACAACGCGGGCTTCGGCGATCACGGCTTCTTCGAAGACCTCACGTGGGACAAGAACGAGCGCCTGCTCGAGCTCAACGTCGTCACGGCGACGTACCTCCTGCACCGGCTCGTGCCGCCGATGATCACGCGCGGCGCGGGCGCGATCCTGAACGTCGGCTCGTCGGCCGGGATGCTGCCCGGCGTCGGCTCGAGCACGTACGCCGCGTCGAAGGCATACGTGAACCACCTCTCCGAGGCGCTCGCCGCCGAGCTCGCCGGCACCGGCGTCACCGTGACGACGCTCTGCCCCGGCCCCGTGCCGACCGAGTTCCAGGAGGTCGCCGGCACGCGCGAGCCGCCCATGCCCGCGGCGTTCCACGTCGACCCCGTGACGTGCGCGCGGGAGGCGCTCGACGCGATGTGGGCCGGCAAGCCGCGCCTCATCCCCGGCGGCCGCATGCGCGCCGCGGTGATCGCGCTCGAGTCGATCCCGCGCGCCCTCGTCCGCCCGTTCCTGCGGAAGCAAGCCGCCGACGCGCGCAAGCGCTGACTCGATCGACGCCGGCGCTTCATCCCCGCAGACGGGCGAGCAGCCGCGGGCACCCGGAACGCACGGGCTCGGGCTCGGCTCGGCTCAGGCTCGGGCTCGGCTCGGGCTCAGGCTCGGGCTCGGGTTCGGGCTCGGGTTCGGGCTCAGGCTCAGGCTCAGGCTCGGGTTCGGGCTCGGGCTCGGGCTCGGGTTCGGGCTCGGGCTCAGGCTCGGGCTCACGCTCAGGCTCAGGCTCGGGCTCGGGCTCGGGCTCAGGCTCGGGTTCGGGCTCAGGCTCGTGCACGTGCTCGTGTTCGTGTTCGTCTTCGTGCACGAGCATGTGCACGTGCACGTGCACGAGCACGAGTATGTGGGACGAGCACGAGCACGTGGGACGAGCAGGTGCACGAGTACATGGCGCGTACGTCGCGCGAAGCTCTCGCAGACCTCTTTCTTGTCACAATCTCCGACTACCCTCGTGTAAGCAGCCGGGCATGCCTGTCGACACCCTGCAGTCGGCGACGCCGCCCGTCATCGTCGAGCGCCACGGCGCCGTCGGCGTGCTCGTCTTGAACCGCGAGAAGGTGCGCAACGCCCTCTCGCGCGAGACGCTCTACATGATCGGCCAGGCGAGCCGCGCCCTCGTCGACGACAAGGGCGTGCGCGCCATCGTCGTCACGGGCGCCGGCGACAAGGCGTTCTGCGCGGGCGCCGATTTGAAGGAGCGCCAGGGCATGAGCACCGACGACGTGCGCGTGCAGGTCGGGCTCTATCGCAGCGAGCTCGGCGTGCTCGATCGCAGCCCGAAGCCGGTCATCGCGGCGATCAACGGCGTCGCGTTCGGCGGCGGCCTCGAGCTCGCGCTCCTCTGCGATCTGCGCGTCGCCGCCCCGCACGCCGAGCTCGCCCTGCCCGAGACCACGCTCGCGATCATCCCTGGCGCCGGCGGCACGCAGCGCCTGCCGCGCGTCGTCGGCGAGGCGCGCGCGAAGGAGATGATCCTGCTCGGCAAGCGGCTCACGGCCGAGCAGGCGCTCGGGTGGGGCCTCGTGAACCGCGTGTCGCCGCCCGGCGTCTCCGTGCTCGACGACACGCTCGCGTGGATCGAGCCGATCGCGAACGGCGCGCCCATCGCGCTCGCCGCGGCGCTCGGCGCCATCGAGGACTCGTTCGAGGTCCCGCTCGCGCGCGGCCTCGAGCTCGAGCGCGTGCACTACGACGAGACGCTGCGGAGCGAGGACCGCCTCGAAGCCCTCAAGGCCTTCGCCGAGAAGCGGAAGCCCAAGTACGAAGGCAAATAGCTGCGCGCCGGGCACGGATTGCAATCGGCGCCCCCCCGGCCGACGCTGCGTCGATGAAGTACGCGTCGCTGCTCGTCGCGGTCCCGCTCACCCTCGGCTGCGCGGCGACGAACGACGCGCCGGGGAGCTCCGACGGCGAGCACGCGTCGTCGAAGTCGACGAGCGACGGCGCGGGCGCGAACGGACCGAGCGGCGCCGGCGGCGCGAGCGGGACGGGCACGGCGAGCGGCGGCGCGCCGCTCACGACGTCCAGCACGAGCTCCAACGGCACCGGAGGCGGGGCAGGCGGCGGCGACTGCACGAACCCGCTCGATCAGAGCGGCTGCGGCTGTCCGACCGCCGGCGCGACGCGCGCTTGTTACACGGGCCCCGCGGGGAGCGAGAACGTGGGCACGTGCAAGGACGGCACGCAGACGTGCGTGGCCGACGGCGAGTTCGCGACGTGGAGCGCGTGCGCGGGCGACGTGCTGCCGAGCTCCGAGGACTGCACGAACCACCGCGACACGAACTGCAACGGCGCCGTCGGCTGCGACGACTCGGCGTGCACCGGCATGACCGGCTGCTGCATGGTCGGTGACACGCGCCCTTGTTACACGGGCCCGGGCGGCACCGCCGGCGTCGGCCAGTGCAAGTCGGGCCAGCAAGCGTGCGTGTCCGGCGGCGCCTGGGGCGCGTGCATGGGCGAGGTCCTCCCCGGCAACGAACAGGGCCACTGCGGCGACGGCATCGACAACGATTGCAACGGTCACACCGACTGCGATCAGTTCGTCTGCCAGCTCGACCCCGCGTGTCACATGGTGTGCACGGCCGGCGACACGCGCGCTTGTTACACTGGCCCGGCGGGGACCGAGGGGGTCGGCCCATGCGCGGGCGGCACGCAGACGTGCAACTCCGGCGGCACCGGCTGGGGCGACTGCACGGGTCAAACGCTGCCTGCCCAGGAGGGCGGCCGCTGCACCGACGGCGTCGACAACGACTGCAACGGCAAGATCGACTGCGCCGATCTCGCGTGCGCGAGCGCGTCGGCGTGCTGCACGAGCGACCCGAACCCGCCGGACGGCACCATCTGGGCGAACTCCGACGACACGCTCTATCGCGTCGACCCGTCGAGCCTCACGACCACGCGCGTCGGCGGGTTCGCCATCTCCGATCAGATGACCGACGTCGCCGTGACGCCCGACGGTCGGCTCTACGGCGTGTCGTTCACGTCGCTCTATTCGATCAACAAGGTGACCGGCGCGGCGACGTTCATCGCGAGCGTTCCTGGGAACGGCAACAACAGCCTGACGTTCCTCGCCAGCGGCGATCTCCTCGCGGCCGACGGCGGCGGCAACCTGAAGCGCATCGATCCGTCGACGGGTCAGGTGACGCCCATCGGCAGCTACGGCGACGGCCTCGCGAGCGCGGGAGATCTCGTCGGCGTGAAGAGCGGCGTGATGTACGGCACGTCGTCGACGACGCCCGGCGGCGGCAGCGCGTCGAGCAACAACCATTTGATCCGCGTCGACCCCACGACCGGCGTCGCGACCGACGTCGGGCCGACCGGCTTCGCCGACGTGTGGGGCCTCGCCTACAGCGGCGCGCACGTCATCGGCTTCACGACGTCGGGCGCGATCATCCGCATCGATCCGCAGACGGGCGCCGGCGCGAGCGTCGGGCAGCAGAGCGTCGTGTTCTGGGGAGCAGGCCAGTCGCCCCTCGTCGCCGACGACGCCTGTCCCTGACGCCGCGCTACGGACAGAGGTCCTCGGTCAACGTGAGGCCCGCCGCGGGCGTTCCCGAGCACGAGAAGAACGTCGGATACTCGGCGTAGTCCGCCTGCTGCTTCGAGATGCAGTCGCAAGATCGATCGGTTTTGCAGGGGCCGGACCAGTCGACCATGTCGTTCGCGCAGCTGCAGCTGCCGTCGCCGTCTTGCTCGCAGCGGTTCACGCAGTACGACTCCTGCGCATCGGCCGCGAGGTTCTCGCAGCGCTCTTCGGCGGGGTGGCAGGCCGCCTGCGGGAGCAGGAGCGCGCCCGCCGCGACGAGGCCGAGCGCGGCGATCCGCGCGCCGACGCGGCGCTTGGTGCCTTGGCTCGTCATGGCGTGCACTCCTTCGACTCGAGCATGAAGCCGCTCGTCGCGTCACCGGAGCATGCATAGCTCGGGTCGACCTCGATCGCGTGCTGTTCGAGGCAATCGCAGGTCGCGTTCGCCGCCGCGCAGTCCTTCGGGAGCGGGTCGCACGACGCGAAGCACTCGCACTCGCCTCCGCCGTTCGGATCGATCTGGCAGGAGACGCGGCAGAGGTTCGGCGGGCTGCAGCTGGTGCACGACTGCTCGTCGGGCGCGCTGAGGTCGCACGCCCAAACGAGGCAGAGGGCGACGGTCACCGCCGCAGCGGCGATCGAGCGGGCGACGCGTCGCACGTCCCGCAGCTCAGGCGACGCGGCGGAGCGGCTCGCCCGAGAGCTCGACCGGGCACAGGGCGCGGAGGCGCTCGAACGCGCGCATGCCCTCTGCGGCGCCCAGACCCGAGGGCACGAAGCCGGTGCTGAGCAGCGTGCGGCTCATCCACTGGAGTCGATCGACCTGGCCGTGCTCGAGCACGGAGGCAAAGAACACGTTCGCCGCGGCCTCGCCGAGGCGGTCGGAGCCGTGCGCGAGGCAGAGCGCGAGGTTCCAGAGCGCCTCGTCGTGGAGGAACACGGCGCGCGGCACCGCGGCGAGGCTCTCGAGCAGCGCGCCCTCGTCGGGCAGCTCGAGCCCGGCAGTCGGCACGAAGTACGGATGAAAGCCGCGGCTCCAGTCGATCGCGGCCCGCGACAGCGGAGTCGCTGCGTTCACGTGGGCGTCGTCGACCTCGACGTCGACGTCGTCGTACCCGCCCTCGTCGGCCAAGATGGCGACGCCGACGGCGCGGTACGGCGCGAGGAGCTCCTCGGCCCGCGGCAGCGGGGCGGGCTTCGGAAAGACGAAGCCGCGCGTGAGCCACATGCGCGCCTCGTCCGAGTCGGGCGGCGGCGGCGGGTAGCTGCGGACGACGGCGGCGTGGAACACGTCG
>DASYCF010000905.1:0-7041 GCA_036500365.1 Byssovorax sp. | reverse complement strand
GAAGAGCACGATGTCCGAGTTCACGTAACAGATGATGTCGTTCGAGGCGTGCTCGCGCGCGAGGCTCCAGAGCGAGCTCAAGAGCGGCGGGCCGTGCGGGCTCTTCTCGACCACGGGCAGGTGACGAAACCCGAGCTCGCGGCAGATCTCGGCGCCGCCCTCGCTGTCGCCCATGACGAGGACCTCACAGCCGAGCTTCGCCCAGCTCCGGTACGCGTTCCGCTGGATGATCCCGGAGTGGCCCTTGAACGGCTTGGGGGAGGCGAACAGCGTAATCGAGGGCCGCTTCATGACGGCTCCGCGCTCGCGGTGGCGCTGCGCTGAAAGTCGTAGCGCAGGTTCAGGAGCCCCGCCCACTCGTCGTTCGGGTGACCCAATGGCTCGGTCGCGACGAGCATCAGCGGGACCGAGTCGTAGACGTCGACGAGGCCCGTGTCGTCGAGGAGGCTCACCTTCCACATGTAGTTTCCGGGCCGCAGCGGCAGCGAAGGCATCGAGTACGTGAACTCGTGCGCGCCGGCCTCGAGGACGAACCCGTCGACGGCGGCCCCCCACAGGAGGCGGTTCTCGAGGTCGTAGAGCGCGATGCCGTGACGGCGGACGCGCAGCTGCTTGGCGACGCGGAGGTGGAAGCGAACGCCCACGTCGCCCATCGTGTGGAGCACGTGCGGCTGTCCTTCGGCCTGGCCGACGAGCTCCCACCCGGTGAAGGCCGCCTTCGCGTGCGGCGCGAGCACCTTGCCCTCGGACGCGTGCGGAAGCTCGGTCATCGACGCTTCGTAGGCGCTCACGACCTCGTTGGTTGCGCCGATCATCTTGACGCCGCCGCCGTCGAGCCATGCGACGCGCGTGCACAGCCGGCGGACCTGGTTGAGCTGATGGCTCACGAAGAGGATCGTGCGACCGCCGCGCGCGACCTCGCCCATCCGGCCGAGGCATTTGCGCTGGAACCGGAGGTCGCCGACGGCGAGCACCTCGTCCACGAAGAGGATCTCGGGCTCGAGGTGGGCGGCGACGGCGAACGCGAGCCGGACGCGCATCCCGCTCGAGTAGCGCTTCAGCGGCGTGTCGAGGAACTTGTCGACCTCGGAGAACTCGACGATCTGGTCGAACTTGCGGAGGATCTCGGCGCGGCCCATGCCGAGGATCGCGCCGTTCAACATCACGTTCTCACGACCCGTGAGCTCGGGGTGGAAGCCCGCGCCGACCTCGAGCAGCGAGCCCACGCGGCCGTAGACCTGCGCGCGGCCCGACGTGGGCCACGTGATCCGCGCGAGGACCTTGAGCAGCGTCGACTTGCCCGCGCCGTTGCGTCCGATGAGGCCGAGCACCTCGCCCTCTGGCACGTCGAAGGAGACGTCCCTGAGAGCCCAAAACACGCCGGACGGGTCGTCGCGGCGGCGCGAGAAGATCGACATCACGCGATCGCGGAGCGCCACGTAGCGCTCTCGCCCGCCGATTTGGTACCGCTTGCTCAAACCCTCGACCCGGATCGCGGTCATGTCACACCACGTCCGCGAGGATGATCTCGGTCTTCTGAAAGTAGAACAGGCCGACCAGCGCGAGGCCGAGCCCGGTCGCGGCCGAGATCCAGATCAGATGCGACGGCGAGGTGCCGCCGAGCGCGGCCCAGCGGAAGCCCTCGATGGCGCCTGCCATCGGGTTCAGGGCGTACAGCGACCGCCACTCGGGCGGGACGAGCCCGACGCCGTACGCGACCGGCGAGGCGAACATCCAGATCTGGACGAGGAACGGCAGCGCGTACCGCACGTCGCGGAAGCGCGCGTTCAAGGCCGCGAGCAGCATGCCTGCGCCCGCCGCGGCGACGACGGCGAGCAACACGAAGAGCGGCGCCAAGACGACCTGCCAGCCGATCGGCGTCCGATAGACGACCATGAGCCCGACGAGCACGAGCGACGCGATGCCGAAGTCGACCAGCGCCGAGACGACGGCGCTCACCGGGAGCAGCAGGCGCGGAAAGTAGATCTTCGTGATGACCTGCTGGTGCTCGACGATGCTGTTCGCCGACTGCGTGACCGCCTGCGCGAAGTAGGTCCAGAGGACGACGGCGGCGTAGTAGAAGGGCGGCTCTGCGCCGCTCGACGGCAGCCGCGCGAGGTGGCCGAAGATGATCACGAACAGGATCATCGTGAACACGGGCTGCAGGATGGCCCACGCCGCGCCGATCACCGTCTGCTTGTAGCGGACCTTCAGATCGCGCCAGACGAGGAAGTAGACGAGTTCGCGGTAGCGCCACACGTCGCCGACGTCGACCTCGAGCCAACGCGGCGGCCGGATCACGACGACGGGCACGTCTGCCGCGCCGCCGCGCGGCGGAGGAGCGCCGGCGGCCTCGTCGGGCGCGAGCGGCTGCCGCTCCGCGTCCCGAGCGAACGTCTCCGCGCTCTCCGTCACGCGTCGCGCTCGGGGGGCCACGCCACGTAGTTCGCGTGGACCACCTCGCCGAACTCGGCTGGGACGAGCGCGCCGCCGCGGCCGACGGCCTTCCACGTGTATCCGGCGTCGGCGACGAGGGAGATCACCTCGTGGATCCGATATCCCCACGGCTTCGCGCGGAGGTCGGAGAGCTCCGCGAGGATGACGGGGCGGGGGCGCGTGGCGAGCAGCCGACGCGCGCCGCGGAGGACCTCGAGCTCGGCGCCTTCGACGTCCATCTTGATGAAGTCGACCTTCGTGACGCCTGCTTGCGCGAGAACCTCGTCGAGCACCTTGATCGGAACGCGGTGCACGCTCGTGGGCTGGTCGATGTCGGGCGGCCGCAGGCTGTTGAACCCGGTCTGCCTCCCGTCCACGCGGAAGAGCTCGACCTCACCCTCTGCCGAGCCGAGTGCGAACGGTCGAACCTCGACGTTCGTGCAGCGGTTGATGCGCAGGTGACGCTCGAGCCGCGCGCGCTCCCGAGACGACGGTTCGAAGGAGATCACGCGACCCGCGGCGCCGACGCAGTGCGAGGCGAGCAGCGTGTAGAAGCCGTGGTGGGCGCCGATGTCGAGGACCGTCATCCCCGGCTGAAGGTAGCGGCCGACGAACGCAGCCTCCTCCGGTTCGTACCGGTGCGCGAAGATGCGGTCGCTGCAGACGTCGTCTCCCGCGAGGAACCACGCGCCGAACGACAGGCGGACGGGCAGGTCGACGCCCGGCACGACGTGGTTGAACGCCTCTTTGAAGCGGTTCCGGAGCGCCAGCCTCTTCTCGGGCCAGGGCTTGCGGACGAAACGCCCGAAGATCGTGCGCAGGTACTCGGTGTCCATCATCGACGTCCCTTACGTTGCATCGAAGCGCGAAAGCCTTCAGCGGAGCGCCTTGACGCGTTGCGCAAGCTACGCCGACGGCGAGGGAACATAGTCCAGGCCGGGGGGGCCAGCCACCCTCTCCTGCGATCAGGACGACGCTCACGCTCGTCCCTTCCGCGCACGACCCCGTCGCGGTGCGGCGCGCAGGGCGCGGCGTGAGCGCGCCCTCGCGCTCGGCCGCGTATTCCCGTCTTGCCGCCGTTCCGGCGTAGGATGCGCGCCTCGCAGAGAGCCGCGCCCCCATGACCCGACGCCCCCGCCTCGCCCACCTCGCCGCGCTCGCGCTGATCGGCGCCTCGGTCCCCGCAATCACGGCGTCCGCGCTGCCTCCTCCGCGCGCCAGCGACCCCGTGCCGGACCCCGGCAAGCACATCGCGAGCGACGACGACTCGTCCTCGATCGCGGTCAATCCGGCGAACCTCGCGTTCATGCCCGGCGGCGAGCTCCGCTGGAACACGACGTGGACCGGCGACGCGTCGCCGCTGCCGAACCGCGGCCACTCCTTCGATCTCGCCGCGCCCTTCTGGTTGCTCGGCACAGGCCTGCGGGTCGACGTGATGGCCCCGCCGCCGGGTGCGCCGCCGCCGTTCTCGGCCGACTACCACTGGATCCGCTGGGGCCTCGCCGCGCGCGCGGGTGACGTGCTGTCGATCGGCGCGACGCTCGGCTGGGGCGCGTCGAGCCAGGCGGATCTCGACGACCTGTTCACGGTCACCGCCGGCACGACGATGCGGCTCTTCCCGTGGCTGTCGATGGCGGCGGTCGCGCGCGATTTCAACGCGCCCATCAGCCGCGGCGGCGTGCGCGTCGAGCGCCGCTACGACCTCGGCTTCGCCGTGCGCCCGCTCGGGAGCCGCGCCATCGAGGTCGGCTTCGAGGCCGAGCTCTACGAGAAGGGCGCGTCGGTCCCGCGCGCCACCATCGGCCTCGACGTGCCGCGCATCGGCCGCCTCAAGGGCGACCTCGCGATGCTCGACCCCAGCCGCGACAACAAGCTCGTCGCGAGCGCCGGCCTCGACTTGAACGCCGGCCTCGCGCAGCTGACGGGCGGCGGCCTGTTCGGCGACGGCTACACGAAGAGCGGCGCGGGCTTCTACATGGGCGCCGCGCTGCGCACGTTCCGCGAGCCGGGGATCACGCTGCCTGGGCACGTCGCGCGCATCCGCATCCACGAGGCGCCCGGCGTGCGCGGCCACGTGCGCCTCCTCCGGCGGCTGTGGCGCATCGCGGAGGACCCCGAGATCGAGGCGATCGAGCTCCACGTGCATGGCGAGCCCGCGTCGTCGCTCGCCCACGCCGAGGAGCTGGCCGACGCCGTGAAGCTGCTGCGCGCGCACGGCAAGAAGGTCGTCTGTCACCTCGAGGACGCCGAGGGCAAGTCGCTCTACCTCTGCGCGCACGCCGATCGCGTCGCGATGAACCCCGCGGGCGGCCTCCACTACGCGGGCAACAGCGCGCGCTACCTCTACCTCGGCGGGCTGCTCCGCAAGCTCGGCGTGCGCGCCGACTTCGTGCGGATCGGCGCGCACAAGCTCGCCGCCGAGGAGATCACGAACTCGGGCGGGAGCGACGTGGCGCACCTCGATCATCAAGAGCTCGTCGACCAGTTCGACGGCATCTACCAGCGCGACATCGGCGAGGGCCGGCACCTGCCGCCGGCCGAGGTGAAGCGCCGCCTCGCGAGCGGACCGTACCTCGCGTCGGAGGCGCGCACCGCGGGCTTCGTCGACACGCTCGCCTACGAAGACGAGATGGACCGCGTGATGAGCGAGGTCATCGGCCACAAGGCGCGCGTCGTCGACGACACCGCCGAGACGCGCGCGCCGCTCCACTGGGGCGACCAAGACAAGGTCGGCGTCGTCTACCTGAGCGGCGACATGGTCGACGGCGAGAGCCAATACATCCCGATCCTCGACATCCGCCTCGCGGGCTCGACGACCATCGTGCGCGCCCTCCACAAGATGCGCGAAGACAGGAGCGTGAAGGCGGTCGTCTTCCGCATCGAGACGGGGGGCGGCTCGTCGCTCGCGGCCGACGTGATCCTGCGCGAGGCGATGCTCCTCGCGCGCGAGAAGCCGCTCGTCGTGTCGATGGGCTCGTACGCGGCGAGCGGCGGCTACTACGCGTCGGTCGCCGGGCGCGACATCTACGCGAACCCGGCGACGGTCACCGGCTCGATCGGCATCTTCTACGGCAAGGTCGACGTGTCGGGCCTCCTCGACAAGCTCGGCGTGCGCGCGGAGCTCTTCCGGAGCTCTCCCCGCGCCGACGCCGAGAGCTTCTTCCGCCCGTTCACCGACGACGAGCGCCAGATCCTCGGGCAGAAGGTGAAGCAGTTCTACGACCTCTTCATCGGCCGCGTGTCCGAGGGCCGCCACATGTCGCCCGAGGCCGTCGACGCGGTCGCGCGCGGCAAGGTGTGGACCGGCCAGCAGGCGCTCGAGCACGGCCTCGTCGACAAGCTCGGCGGCTTCCGCCAGGCGCTCACCGACGCGCGCGTGCTCGGCGGCCTCTCCGCGCACTCGCCCATCGTCGAGCTTCCGGAGGACGACGAGTCGATCCTCGGCTTCTTGCTCAAGCTCGCGGGCATCTCGTCGCAGCTCGGCCCCGAGGCGAAGCTCGTGAAGGCCGTCGTCCCGCCGGCGCTGCTCTCGGTCGCGCGCGCGCTCTCACCCTTCATGGTGTTCGACGGCGCGAAGCCGCTCGCGCGCGCCGAGATCACGGACGACCAGGCCGCCGGTCGAGACGATCCGTGAGCGACGCGCCGCCGCTGCTCGAGGCGGTCTCCGCGCGCGTCACCATCGACGGCGCGGTCGCGCTCGATCGCGTCTCGTTCTCGTCGGTCGGCGATCGCGTCCTCGTCGCGGGCGACACCTCGGCGCTGTTCGCCGTGCTCACGAACGTCGCGCTCGGCCTCCGCGCGGCGTCGGCGGCGGCCGCCGGTGCGAGCGGCGACGACGCAGCGCCCATCGCCGAGGCGTCGCTCGCGGCGGGCTCGCTGCGCGTCGACGGCGTCGGCGTCGGCGAGCGCGGCTACTTCGCGACGATCGGCGCGGCCGCGCTCGATCCGCCTTTGCCTCCGCGCTGGTCCGCGGTCGAGTACGTCACGTGGAGCGCGCGCCTCGGCGGCGCCTCGCGCGGCGCCGCGGGCGAGCTCGCGGCGGCGGCGCTCGAGAAGGTCGGGCTGAAGCCGGTGAAGGCGCGCCTCCTCTCGGCGATGTCGCTGCCCGAGCGGCGCGCAGTCGGCCTCGCGCAGGCCATCGCGCTCGGCCCGCGCGTGCTCGTCGCAGAGGCGCCGCTCGCTGGGCTCGACGGCGCCGCGGCGGACTTCGTCCTCCGCGCCGTCGGCGGCGCGACAGACGGACGCCGCGCGATCCTCTCGGGCACGCGCGTCGATCCCGCGTCTCCCGAGGGCCTGCTCGTGCGCGGCGCGAGCCACGTGGTCGTGCTCGCCGGCGGCGACGTCGCGTTCGAGGGCCCGCCGTCCGAGCTCGGCGCGAGCGCGCGCCTCTACACGCTGCTGGTCCGCGCGCGCGTCGTCGAGCTCCGCGCCGAGCTCGCCGCGCGCGGGATCGATCTGCGCGGCGGCCCGCAGCGGTTCTCGATCGCGCTGCCCGCGGGCGCCTCGACGCGCGACGTCCTCGTCGCCGCCCGCGCCGTCGACGCGCCGCTCCTGGAGCTCGTCCCCCTCCTCGGCGGCTGAGGTGGGTGATGCGGCGCCATACGG
>DASYCF010000904.1:0-7406 GCA_036500365.1 Byssovorax sp. | reverse complement strand
TGCAGGTGCCCGAGCGCGACGTAATCGAAGCCGACGGGGATCGCGCTCGCGTCGAGATCGCTCACGGCGCCGACGCGCAGGCGCCGCTCGCTGTCGCTCGGCACGCCGCCGGTGACGTACTGGTGCATCGCGAGCACGTGCGCGGCGCCTTCGATCCGCGCGGCGGCGCGCGCCGCGATCTCGGCGGTCAGCCGCGCGGCGTAGCGCGACGCCTCGGTCGCGGCGTCGGGGAGCGGCGCGGCCGACGCTTCGCGCGCGACGCGCGCCTCGGACAGGAACGGGAGCAGCGCGAGCGCGATCGGCCGCTTCTCTCCCGGCACCTCGACCCGCGCGACCTGCGGCGCACCAGGCATCGGCGTGACGCGTACCACGTCGCTCGAGCCCGAAAATCCCGCGATCGGCGCGCCGGGATCGCCGGCGAGGACGATGCCGAGCCTGCGCGCGAGCGGGTCCGCCGCGGCGAGGCGCGCGCCCGAGTCGTGGTTGCCGGAGATCACGGCGACCGCCCGCCGCCCGCCGCGCGCGAGCCCATCGACGAGCTCGAAGAACAGGTCCTCGGCCCAAGCCGGCGGCGTGTACGCGTCGAACACGTCGCCCGAGATGACCGTCATCGCGACGTCGAGCTCGCGCGCCGCGTCGATGATCTCGCGCGTGACGGCGCGCTGCTCGGCCTCCCGCGAGAGATCGCCGAGGCCGCGGCCGAGGTGCAGATCGGAGACGTGGAGCAGCCGCACGACGCCTCCGCGTAGCGCATCGAGGCGCGCTAGAACAGCGGCGTGGACCGCATCGGTGCCCGAGCCGCGGCGTTCGCGTGCGCCCTCGTCGCGGGGGCGTGCGCGCGGGAGCCGGTCCACGTCGAGGTCGCCCAGACGCCGATCTCGCGCGAGCCCACGGCTCCGGAAGCTGCTCCAGGCGCGCCGGCCGCCGCTCCGCTCACGCCCGCGCCTGCGCCTGCATCGACCGTCGAAGCCCAGGTGGGCGGCGCCGAGGTCGACCTCGACGTGCCAGGGTTTCGGCCCGCCCGCGTGTTCGCGCCGAAGGGCCGCGGGCGGCTCGTCGTCGCGACGCACGGCGCCGGAGGCTCGCCGGAGGACGCGTGCCCGCGCTTCCACGCCGCGTGGCCGAGCGCGTTCGTCCTGTGTCCGAGGGGCTCCGCGATGAGCCGCTTCGACCCGGAGGCGGCGGGCTACTACTACCGCGACCACCACGCGCTCGCCGCGGAGCTCCGCGCGGCGCTCGCGGCGCTCGACCGGCGGTTCGGCGCGCGCGTCGACCACGCGGGCGCGGTCTACGCGGGCTTCTCACAGGGCGCGACGATGGGCGCGCTCGCGCTCCCCGAGTTCGGGTTCACGTCCGCGATGCTCGTCGAGGGCGGCACGGACGACTGGACGATCACGCACGCGCGCGCGTTCCACCAGGCGGGCGGCGAGCGTGTCGTGTTCGTCTGCGGCCGCCCCGCCTGTTGGACCCCGGCGGCCGGCGCCGCCCGGTCGCTCGAGCGCGGCGGCGTGACGGCGAAGCTCGCCCTCGCCCGAGGCGCCGGCCACCAGCTCGGAGGCGGGGTGATGCTGGCGATCCTGGAGAACGCCCCCTGGTTGGTCGAGGCTCGTTGACCCGCCTCGAGTTTGATACCGTCCACGGTGCCTTGAACATCCTCGTCATCGAAGACTCCGTCGATCTCGCCGAGGCGATGGCCGAGCTGCTGCGCGAAGCGGGGCATCGCGTGACGGTGCGGGACGAGGAGGACGGACGCTCGATCGACGCGCTCGTCGCGTACGTCACCGAAGAGCGCTTCGACGCCTTGCTGGTCGACCTCGGCCTGAGCGACATGGACGGCGCCGCGCTCGTCGAAGCTCTCTCCGTAGAGCCGAACCCCGCCCCAATCATCCTGTGCACGGGAGCCGCAGCCGACCGCATCGACCACCTCCGCCCCAAGGTCGCCATCGTCCTGACAAAGCCGTTCGCCTTCGACGCCCTCCTCGAAAGCGTCGCGCAAATCCGCCGCCGCTAGCGACCCCGCCAACGCCGCGCCCGCCCCGCGCCCCCGAGCGCGCACCGCCGCCCCATGCGAGCGCAGCCCCATGGCAGCGGCTCGCCACTCACGGGGCGAGGCGCACCCGTCGAATCAAGCCGCCCGTCGAACCGCCCATCAGGGCATCGCCGGGATTCGCCCCGCAAAGCGCATCGCCCAGGGGGCGATGCGCGCTAGGGCCGACATCCCGGCCGAACCGAGCCGAGCAAAGCTCGGGGAGCTGAGGACGGGATTCGAACCCGCGTATGATGGTTTTGCAATCGAGCCGAGTGCGCGACAAACGCTGTTTTTCGCGGAGAAACGAACATCTGCGCCGCGCTTCGTCGCTCGTAACTGCGCGATGTCTCGTCCCGTGGACAGTTCGTGGACAGTCGTGGACAGCTTCGTGGACAGCGGGGCGCGGTCGATCCACGCAACGCGACGCGTTCGCTCGTGGACCAGGACTGCGGCGCGCGAAGCGATGGTCGGCGGCGGTGGCGTCCTCACGGCGGCCCGCGCCAACGCGCGGAGGTCGAGCTCGAGCTCGGGCGTCACGGGTTCACCCCGGGCCCGAAGCCGAGCTCGTCGAGGTCGTCATCGATCGCGGACCGCCTGGCGCGCCGCGGCCGCGACGCGGGGCCGGCGGGCGCGGCGGCGCCCTCGTCGGCGACGAGCTCCGCGAGCCGAGCGCGCTCGACGAGGATCGAGGCGCCGACGCGCTTGCCGCCTGCGGCACGCGCCACGTGAGCCGCCGCCTTCCGCGTCAGCCCGAGCTCGCGAGCCAACGCGACGTGCGACACGAGCCCGCTCCGCGCGTCGCTCGTTCCGCCGCGCTCGAGCGCGTCGGCGAGCGCGAGCAGCGTCCGCGCCTCCGCGCGAAGGACATCGGCGACAGCCCTCGACGACGACGTGGGGACGACGGCGAGGGCGGGGCTACGCGGCATCGGAGCCCCCCTCGCCGTCGCGTGACCGGGCATCGTGGGCCTCGAGCTCGCGCAGAAGGCGAGGCAAGGCGGCCGCGACGAGCGCCCGTATCCCGCGCCGCTCGGAGCGCGCCGCGATCGCGGACAGGCTTGCGCGGTCGACTCCGAGCTCGCGCGCGAGGCGAGCGGGCCCGAGGCGTCGCACGAGCGCGGCTACCTCCGCGCGATCGGCGTCGGTCAGCTGGTGTGGCGTGGCAAGCGGCATGTGCCGCGTTTTCCCGCATAGGCCCCATGGTCCGCAAAGGCCCGTTCGAAAATCCCTTTACATCCCCGCCCGTGCCGCTTCCGGGTACGCCTTCGCATGACGGCGGAAGGCCTTGTCGATCCTGTCGTGCGCTTCGCTCGGCGTCTCGCCGTTCTTCTGCGCGCTCTCGAACGCGCCGAGCGACAAGGACAGCTGAGGCGTTCGAAGGCGGGGGACGCAAGAGCAGCGGTGTAGTTGTCGACCGTGTGTGCCGTGCGTTGACGATCGAGATCGCTAAGGCGATGAGCCATCGCCAAGCGCAGCCGCCGCCGCGCGACCTGGTCGCCGGCGGCGAGGGCGTCGAAGTCGCTCGCGAGCTCGGCCGCGACCTCGCGAGCAACACGATCGAGGTTGGGCGCGAGTACCGCCTCGCGGTGCCGGTCCACATCGTTCGCAGCCTTCCGCAGCCCTGCCTTGCGGGTTACCTGTTCCGCCACGTCGACCTCCCTTCCTGTCGGCGTCGCGGCGGGGCCCTTGCCGGGGCGCCCGCCGTTCTTCGCTCTTCGCTCGATCCGACCCTAGACCGCTCGGCGCTTCGGCGTGCGCGCGAGCTCGAGCGCCTTCGTCTTCGCGGTGCGGGGCGGCTTCGCGAGGGCGCGCAGGCGGTCGAGCGTCGCCGTGCTGCCCTCGAGCCGATCGACGACGAGGCCGCCGACGAGCGCGAGCGCGCCGCGGTCGACGTCGCGCTGTCCCGTCTCCCACCGCGACACGGTCTCGGCGGCGACGCCGAGGAGCTCGGCGAGGTCGGCGGCGCGGAGGCCAAGCGCCTTGCGCATGAACCGGAACGCGTCGGCGCTCGAGGCGCCCGACGCGACCAGCTCGCGTGCGGCCGAGAGCTCGAACGCCTCGAGCGCGTCGAACGGGACTACGGTCTCGCCGCACGCCTTGCACCGCTCGGCGGGCAGCTCCGCCGTGAACACGCGGCCTGCGACCTCGAGCCGCTCTGCGCTCGTCGCCTTCGTCATCGGCCCTTCGCCGCACACCGCACACTTCTTTCGCATCGCCACGCCTCCTAGAACACCGTCACCACGTCGCACCGCATTCGCTCGCGCGCGTGCCGCGTGAAGCGAAGCCGACCGGCCGCGGCGTACCCGCGAACGTCGCGAAGCGCCTCGGCTGCGGCCACGCGCGGAGTCTGCTCGTCGCTTGACGTTTCGTCAACACGCACGGACGAGCCACCCCGCGCCCGACTCGATGGGCCGCGCGGCGCTCACGGAGCGGTCGACCTCTCCGCGCGCTCACGGGCGCGACCGCAGAGGGCCATCCGTCGTGAAGCGACGCCGCGACCTGCTCGGAGCACCCGTCGCCGCAGGCGCGGATGAGCGGCTCGAGCACGTGCATGCACGCGACCTGCTCCTCGGCCGCGCGCCGTGCCCGCTCTGCGTTGACGGCGCGTGCACGCTCGAGCTGCTCCATCTCGAGCTGGCGCTGCATGAGCGCCGCGCGCTCCGCGTTCAGCTCGTTCGCCGCGAACGCCTCACGGCAGCGGCTCACGCGGCCGTTGTTAGCGGCCGCGATGGAGTCGTTCACCTGATTGCCGTTGAAGCCGATGATGTTGCCGCAGTCCGCCGCCGACTGCGGAGGCGTGCACGCCGCGAGTGCGACGGAGACGAGGAGCGCCAGCGCCGCCGCGGCCGCGCGCGCCCCGCCGCTGCCCTCGTGCTCGATGCGCCGTCGCGTCGTGCGTCCGTCGCGCGTGTCGGTCCGGTCCGTCGCGAGCCGCGGCGTCTTGTCGTTCGTGTTCATGGTCCGTCTCCTGTGATCGAGCCGCCCGTCGCGGCCCGCCGCCGCCTCCGAACCTCGCGCGAGGCTCGGGGGCGCGAGCGGGCTCACGAGCTGCAGCGTCGGTCGGCGAGCGGGGCAGCGTCGAGGGGCGCGGCCGCAGCGTGCGGAGCTCGGGAAGCTCGCGGCGACGGCAGCGTGTTCGCGGCGTCAGCTCGAGCGCGAGCGGCGTCTGCGGCGTCGAGGATGCGATGCGCGAGCCTGAACACGCGCGCGCGGCAGCGGCGACACGCGGGAGAGACGAGGTAGCGCGTACGACGGCGTGGGGTCGCGGTCGAAGCGGCCTCGAGGTCCTCGGGCGCGGTCACGACTTGCGTGCCCGCTGGGCACCGAGGTCGACGTCGAGGGCCGGCGAAGCATCGCGTGCGCGGCGACGGCAAGCCGCCGAGACGCGGTCGCGACGCCGCCTACGCCTCGAGGTGAGCGCGACGCCGGTGGGATGCTCGGGCGTCGTCGTTGCGGCATGCGCGCGCGCCGCGCCGTCGTTCGCGGCGGCGTGGAAGCGGCGCACGATCCACTGCCCATAGATGGTCGCGTCGTCCGGCTCGTCGTCGAGGTCGTGCAACGGCCCATCGTCCTCCGACGCGGACTCGATGATCTCGCAGACGGCGCGGAACGCGAGATCGATGCGCGGATCGCCGCCGAGGTTCGGGACGTGGGCGAGGTCGTCGAGGACCTCGAGAACCATCCGCCGCGCGCTCGTGCGCACCGCCGCGTTGCTCGCGGGCGCGAAGCCCCGGGGGGCGCGGGCGCCGGCGTGCGCGATCTGAATGGCGAGCAGCGCTCGAATCGACCCCGCTGCCGCGTGCGCGATGCGCATCACATGGTGGTTGCCGGCGTTCTTCGCTGCGATCCCGTCTCGAATGAGGTTCGCGGCGAGCTGCTCGCGTAGAGCTTGCCGACGAGCCAGTCGGTCAACCCGATCACGTTGCCGCCGCCACCGCCGCGTTCCTCGCCGCCGTCGTCCCGCATGATGTACTCGCTCCTCGAAGCGCGCCTCGCGCCTCGCCGGCGCCCCCGAGCGTCGAGCTCGGAGGCGCGAGCGAGGTCACGAGCGCTTCGCGCGCGCGGCGGCGAGGTCGACGACGGACGCCGCGTCGACGGCGCCGAGCAGTCGGCCGAGCGCCTCGTGAGCGACGCGCGCGGCCTCGAGGTCACCCGCCACCGAGGCCGCGGCGACGGCGGCAGCGAGAGCGGCAACGAGGGCAGCGCGAGGTGACGCGGCCGGCGCCGAGCTCGACCCGCGCGCCGGCTCGCGGTGGTCGTCTACGTCGGGCGACCTCACCGCGTCGGCGAGGTCAAGCGCGAACGAGCTGTCCACGAACTGTCCACGAAGCGGGTCGGGCGGTCCTTCCGCGGGCGCCCTCCGCTCGTCTGATTCGTGTGGGACTTCGGTGGTTTGAGGCGGGGAGGTGAGGACGGGATTCGCCCCGCAAAGCGCATCGCCCAGGGGGCGATGCGCGCTAGGGCCGACATCCCGGCCGAACCGAGCCGAGCAAAGCTCGGGGAGGTGAGGACGGGATTCGAACCCGCGTATGATGGTTTTGCAAACCATTGCCTAACCACTTGGCTACCTCACCAGGCAACGGGCCGCGTGATTTGCGCCGCAATCGCCCCGCCGTCAAGCCGGGCGGACGGCGTCCGCGGGAAAAAAGAACAGACGACGCGCGCCGGGGAAAAAATCCGGGCTGCCCTGTCGAGCGCGCCGCGTCGGCTCCGACTACGGGGTGAAGGCGCGCCGCTCCGGAGCGCCGCTCGAACGGAGAGAGTCGACATGAAATACATGCTCATGATGAACGTGCCCGGCGGCCCCTACCTCATCGGCGACTGGCCGAAGCAGGACATGCAGGCGCACATCGCGTTCATGAAGACGTTCGCGAAGAAGCTCGGCGCCGCGGGCGAGCTCGTCGCCGCCGAGGGCCTGAGCGGCCCCGATCAAGCGAAGCGCGTGCGCGCGGTCCAGGGCGGCGCGCCCGTGACCGACGGCGTATTCCCCGAGGCGAAGGAGTTCCTCGCCGGTTACTGGATCGTCGACGTCGACTCGCCGGAGCGCGCGTACGCCATCGCGGCCGAGGCCTCCGCCGCGCCTGGGCCGGGCGGCAAGCCGCTCAACCTCCCGATCGAGGTGCGCCAGGTGCTCTCCGGTCCGCCGCCCGAAATGCTGTGAGCCCGGTCGACGCGCGGACGCAGGCGCGGCTCCGTGAGCTCGCGCCCGCGGTGCTCGGCGCCGTCACGCGCCGGTTCCGCGACTTCGCCGCCGCCGAGGACGCGGTGCAGGAGGCGCTGCTCGCGGCCGCGCAGCAGTGGCCCGCCGAGGGCGTGCCCGAGAACCCGCGCGGCTGGCTCATCCACGTCGCGGCGCGGCGCATGACCGACCGCGCGCGCA
>DASYCF010000903.1:0-2154 GCA_036500365.1 Byssovorax sp. | reverse complement strand
CTTCGAAACGGCGACGGCCGCCTCGCTCACGCGACGGCGGCCGTCTTCGTGTTCGTCGACGACGACGTCAAATCGCGGAGATGAGCTGATCGCCGAGGCTCTTCTGGTCGATGTTGCCGAACCAGATGCTCCAGACGCCCTTCATGAAGTCGACGCCGTTCACGGTCGCGGAGCCGCCGCCGCCGACGCTGACGGTCGTGTTCTTGCTGTCGGCGTCGTAGGTGATCGTGACCTTGCCGTTCTCCTTCAGATCACCGCTGAACGCGCCGACGAACTTCGAGATGTTCGCCTGGTTCGTGTAGCCGTTCATCTTGAAGGCGTCGCGCAGCGCGTCGACGATCTTCTCCTTGTCGACGTCGCGGAGCATCGTCCAGCTGAACTTCTTGCCCGTGTCCATGTCGATGACGGCGCGCTTCGACTTCGAGCTCGGGAGCTCTTTCATGTAGTGCGTGATCGAGTAGACCTTCACGTCGACGAGCACGACGGTCTTCACGCGGATCGCGCTGCCCGTCCGGTAGTAGCCGTCGCTGCCCTTGTCGAGCGCGGACGCGGTGAGACAGAAGAGCATCGCGAACAACGCGGCGAGCAGAGCAGGGGCCTTCGCACGGAGGAGCATGGGACCTCGAAGGCCGCGCCGGCGCGACGTGCGCTCGGCCCGGCGGCCAACCCGTCGGTACCAACTCGTTTCGTCGAAGGAAAGGGGTTGGTGCGCCGTGAGGCCTCGCGCGTGCGAGGGCGCCCGGGCCGCCGTCGGTCAACTCCTCACGGCGGTTCGCGAAGGCGTGGTAGCTTCCGGGGCGTGCTGGTCGACCCTGAGTCGTCGCGGACGCGCCGCGCGCGCGCCCTTCGCCGTGCACCCTGGACGCGCCTCGCGCCCCTCGCCGTCGCCGCGGCGATCGCGTGCGCGTCGGCGCCGGCGGCCGCGCAGTCCGATCAGGACAAGGCCGCCGCGCGCTCCCTCGCGACGCAGGGCGGCCAGGCGCTCGCCGCGAGCAAGTACTCCGAGGCGCTCGACCTCGTGACGCGCGCCGAGTCGCTGCTCCACGCGCCGACGCACCTGCTCATGATCGCGCGCGCCGACATCGGCCTCGGCAGGTACGTCGCCGCGCAGGAGGTGCTGCTCAAGCTCACGCGCGAGGAGCTCGCGCCGACCGCGCCCCCCGCGTTCAAGAACGCGCAGGAGCAGGGCAAGGCCGAGCTCGTCGGCGTCGAGGCGAAGATCGCCAACGTGCGCATCGCCGTCACGAACGCGAAGGGCCGCAAGGTCACCTTCAAGATCGACGAGACGCCGGTGCCCGACGTGCTCGTCGGCGTGTACGTGCCGACCGATCCCGGCAAGCACGTCGTCACGGCGACCGCGCAAGGCGGCGTCGGTCGCGCCACGGTCGAGGTCGCGCCCGGCGACAAGAAGGACGTCTCGATCACGCTGCTCGAGGAGGCCGCGGCCGGCGGCGCGCCGGCGACGCCGCCCGTCGTCGAAGAGCCCGCGCCGAAGCAGGGCTTCTTCACGACGACGCGCATCATCGGCATCGGCGTCGCGGCGGTCGGCGTGGGCGGCGTCGTCCTCGGCACGATCGAGCTCCTCCAGCGCGGCTCGACGAAGAGCACGGCCGACAAGTTCTTCAACGAGTGCAACCCGACGGGCTGCAGCCCGACGCAAGAGACGACCGTGAAGTCGAACGACACGACGGTCGCGACCGAGGGCACGATCTCCGTCATCGGCTTCGCCGCCGGCGGCGCGGCGCTCATCGCCGGCGGCACGCTCATTTTCCTCGGCGGCCCGAAGAAGCCGGCGACGACCGGCGTCACGCCCTACTTCACGGGCACCGGCGCCGGCCTCCGCGGCTCGTTCTAGCCGCGATCGCTCGCGTCAGCGTGTGATCGCGTCGATCAGGGCGCGGCCGCCGAGGCTCGTGGCGACGACCGTCGAGCCGTCGCGCGCGACCGTCATCGATGCGCTCGCGAGCGCGTCCTCGTTCTGTACGGCGTCGATCTCGCGGTCGAAGATCCAGACGCTCACGACGCCCGACTGCGCGCCGCGCGTCACGGTGAGGACCGTCTGGAGCGAGGGCGGGTTCGCGATGCGGTGCGTGTCGTCGGCGAGGATCGACACGCCGAGCTCGCGGAGGCGCGCGCGGACGTGCGCGGCGCTCG
>DASYCF010000902.1:0-3157 GCA_036500365.1 Byssovorax sp. | reverse complement strand
CGTACGCGACTTTCTCGAGGTGTTGCGCGAGGTCGGCATCGAGGACAAGGGCGCGAAGCAGCGCGCGCCGGCGCCGCGGCGGGCTCGATCACGCAAAGGCGCCGTGGATTCTCCGCGCGCACCTCGGTAGCGTACGGACGCATGCCGCCGCGAACGTCCTCGGAGCCGGCGCCCGCCTCGGCCCGTCGCGGGGCGGAGCCGACCCAAGACCCGCGCGTGGGCGACGCGCGCCGCGCCCTGCTCGAGGGCGTCGGCGCCGAGGTCGCCGCGTCGTTCCCGGGGATCACGCGCCTCGGCGGTCAGGTCGTGGCCGCGCTGTACCTCGCCGACGGCCCGCGCTCGATGGATGAGCTCAGCCTCGAGCTCGGTCGGTCGAAGAGCAACATCTTCGCGAACCTGCGCGGCCTCGAGGCGGCGGGCATCCTCTCGCGGCGCCGCGAGCCGGGCGCGCGGCACGACGTCTACGCGCTGCGCGGCAAGTACCCGGACGTGATCATCGGCGCCTACATCGGGCGCATCCGCCGCGTAGTCCACGACAAGCAGGCGCTCTGCAAGAACGCGCTCAGCATGCTCGGCGACGCGCAGGGTACCGAGGCCGACTCGCTGCGCACGCGCCTCGGCGACCTCTCGCGCAAGTACGACCTCTTCGGCGAGCTGATCGAGCGCTACGTGCCGCCGTTCGACGGGCCGATCGACCTCGAGCAGATCATCCGCGCGATCCCCGACGTCGCGCTGCGAGGCCTGGGCGCCGCAGCGCGCGCCGCGTGGGCGATCAGCGACCGCGTGGAGAAGCTCCGCAAGAAGAAGTAGCGCGGCGGCTGCTCAGCGGGCGGCGAGCTTCGTCACGAAGCGCTCGACGCGATCGCGCGCGATGCGCGCCGCCGAGAGGCGCTCGAGCTCGCCCTCGCCGTCGTAGAGCCACGCGTCGATCGTGGGCGACTTCTCGCCGGAGGCGTGGCCGATCCTGATCGTCTCCACGCCGGCGGCCGGCGCCGTGTGCGGCGTGACGTCGACCGGGGCCGCGCCGATCTCGGCGAGGACGTCGGCCACCTCGGGCGGCCACGGCACCTCGGCCGTCGTCGTCTCGGCGCGCGCTTCGTGGCCGAGCGAGCGCGCGACGCCCGCCGCGAGCGCCGCGAGCGCGCCGCCGTGCGCGTCGACGAACACGAGCCGCCGCGGGGTCGTCGCCGAGAAGGCCATCAGTTCGTGTTGAGCTCGACGCGCAGGAGCTTGCGTCCGATGAACAGGTAGTCGCCGTGGCCAAGCTCGCGCTCGCTCTTGATGCGCACGTACGTGCCGTTGCGGCTGTTCAAGTCGGTGAGCGTGAACTTGCCGTTGTGCTCCTCGAGCCGGCAGTGCGAGCCCGACATGTAGAGGTCGACGGGGAAGTTCAGGTCGCCGCCCTCGCGCCCGATCTGGAGCGACGTGCCGCGCGCGCACACCGTGATGCCGATGGCGCCGCCCTGGAGGATCTGCGCGAGCCGGAACGGGCTCGGGTGCTTGGGCGACGAGTAGAAGTACGTGCCGTCGTTGTCTTGCCCGTCGCTCGCGCGCGGCGTCGGGTCGAGGCGGAAGAGCTGCTCGCCCGCGAGGAACGTGTCACCCGGGGCGACGTCGACCGTGCCGCGCACGCGCACGTAGACGCCGTTGAGCGAGCCCTCGTCGCGCACGACGAGCTTGCCGTCTCGATAGAAGAAGTTCGCGTGCTTCGGCGAGACGAACGCGTCGTCCGGGAACACGAGCTGGCCGTTCCTGCCGACGATGTGCTGCTCGGCCTTGAGGTGGAACGAGAGGCCATCCATGCCCTCGCCGCGGATCAAGATGAGCTTGGCCTTGGCGGGGTTTTGCATGTCCCCGAAGAACAAGGTCTGCGCGTTCAGGATCTCCAGCGGGACCGCCGTCCCGCAGCGCCCGCAGAACTTGTGACCGGAGGGCACGCCGCTCGAGCACGAACGGCAGACGTAGTTGCGGGCTTGCTCCATGAGCTCCTCTTGGGACAGGTCGGCGAACGGACTCTTCAGGGCGTTTGCGCTGCTGCTCTTGCGCGGCGCGGGGACGGTGCGGCCCGGCGCCGGCGCTTCTGCGCGGGGCTTCGTGACGCGCGGGTTGCTCTCGGCGGCGGCCGGCTTCGCTTCGGCCGGCTCCGGAGGCGGCGGCGCGCCCGATTTCGCCGGGCGCATCGACATCATCGCGAGCGCCGACGGCCGCTGCGGCGCGGCGCTCGGCTTCAACGTCGTGATGGCGGGCGCCGCAGGCGCGGCGGGCGCGACCGACGCGGACGGCGGCGCGCCCGACATGCGGGGCGGCGAGAGCAGCGCGAGATCGTTGTCGCAGACGCCGCAGCGCGCGGAGCCCATGGCGCTCCACGTGTCGCATTGACCGCAGACGATCCCGATGTCGGCCTGTTCGTTCTGCAAGCGCTGGACCCTGTCTCGACTCGCCGCGCGGGCGGGCGGCACCCGCGCGGGTACGGTTCTAGACGTCGGAGACGAGAACGGTCAAGCTGACGCGTGCCCCGATTTCGAGGTCTCGCCGCGTTTGCCCTCGCCCTCGCGCTCGGCGCTGGGGGCTGTGGCGCCCGTTCCGGCTCCCCCGAGGCGGTCGCCGACGGCTTCGTCGACGCGTATTTCCGCCGGATGGATCAAGAGAAGGCCAAGGAATACACGGCCCTCGGCGCGACGACCGCGCTCGACAAGGAGCTCGCCGACGTGGCCGACATCCGGAAGGACGGCTACACGCCGGCCGAGGCCGCCGCCGACGTCTCGGTCCAGCGCGGCGCGTCGACCCCCCGGGACGAGCGGGTGCGCGTCCCCTACGAGGTGCACATCCACGGCGGCGCGGAGCACGAGGCGGTCCGCGACGCCGACGTCGAGCTCGCGAAGATCGACGGCACGTGGAAGGTCGTCCGCTTCGCCGTCAAGTCCCGCTGAGGCGCCGTCAGAACGTGCCGGTGATGCCGATGCCCTGGCCGCCGATGCCCATGGCCATCGGCGCGGGCTTCCACGTGATCGTCGTGTTGCCGACGCGCGTCGTCTGGTCGCGCACGAGCACGTCGCGCGGCGCGGCGAGGCCGTAGATCAAGAGCGCCGCGCCCGTGCTCTGGACGAGGCCGTCGATCGCGAGCACGGCGTACGCGGTGCCTTCGGCGCTGTTGCTG
>DASYCF010000901.1:0-2817 GCA_036500365.1 Byssovorax sp. | reverse complement strand
GTGCGCGCCGAGGAGGCCGACCTTCGCCGAGATGCTGAACGTCGGGATCGTCCCGTCGAGATCGCCAGAGAGCGTCACGGCGTCGCGCAGCTCGAGGCCGGGGGCGAAGCCCGCGAGCTCGGCCGGCGTCGCGCGCGGCACGTCGACGTGCGCCTTGAGCACGTCGTCTTCGATCGTGGCGGTCGCCGTGAGCGCGGCCTCGCCGATCTTGCCGCCGATCCCGGTCCACATGTCGAGCGAGTCGGGCCGCTCCTTCGACCCGACGCGCAGGTGGTAGTTCGCGACGCCCGACACGGGGAACGGCGTGATCGCGCGCTCCTCGACCTCCACCGTGTCGACGTCGACCATCACCGTGTCGGGCAGCACGTGGAGCGACGCGTCGACCTTGCGCACGTCGCCGTCGAGGTGCACGCCCGGCACCAGCTCCCCGTGGCCGGCGGCGTGGTCGATGACGATGCTCTCGATCGTGAAGCGCAGCGGCGCCGGCGGCACCGTCGGCGGCGGCGGCGGCGGCGGCGGCACGGGGAGCGGCTTCGGCGTGAACGTCTCGGCGATGCCGAACACGCCGTCGCGGCTCGAGATCACGGCGTCGGCGTCGACGATGTGCGCGCTCGCGATGACGATGTCGAGGTCGCCAGACGCGATGCGCCGGACGTTCGAAAGCGCGTCGAACGACGCCTCGATGCCGTCGGCGTGGACGACGCGATGGCCGTCCGGATCGAAGGCATCGAACGAGCGGATGCGCACGCCGCCGAGGCCGAGGTGGTCGATGGCGCCGACCGCGAGCCTGCCGGTGAACGCGGTCGAGAAGACGGTCGCGTTGACGACGCCCGCGACGAGCCGCCGCGCGGGGCCGAGGTCGAGGTGCAGCAGCGCTCCGCCCACGGTCGACGCGACGAACACCGCGGCGAGCCCGAGCGTGGCCGCGACGTGGCCCACCGCGCGCGCGAACCGCGACGTCGGGCGCTCGCCGCGGGGGCGGGCGGCGTCGGTCGCGAGCAGGGCTGCCACCCCGAGAGCCTACTTCGCCCGAGCCGATCGCACGAGCGCGACGCACGAGCGCGACGGGCGGCCGTCGTCGCCCGCGACCCAGCGCGGCCGATCGGGACGCCGCTCAGCGCGGCGGCGGCGCGGCGACTTCCTTCTCGAGCTCGCGGAACAACGGGCCGAGCTCGGGCTTGGCGCGGAGCGGCGCGCAGAAGCGGCTCGACAGGTGCAAGAGCTCGCCCTCGAGCTGGTCGGCGCGGCGCCCCATGTCGGCGATGGCCGCGTGCGAGGCCTTGCGCCGATCCTCGATGCTCTTGTCGAGCGCGGCCAGGCTGCCGCGGAGCTCCTTGATCTGGAAGTCGACGTCGGTCAACGCGCGCTCGCGCTGCGCCGCCTCGCCCTCGGCCTCGAGCTCGGCCTTGCGGAGATCGAACCACTCCTCGACGAGCCCGGCGGCCTTTTTGTAGGCGACGGCGAGCTCCTTGTGCGGCTCGCGGAAGCCGCTCCGGCCCTCCCAGAGGATGATGTCCTTGTGCACCTTGAGGAGCGGCGCGACGCACGACTGCGCCTCCTCGGCGAGGGGCACGACGCGCGCGCGGAAGGTGCGCGCCTCTTCGCGTGTCTTCGACAGGTCGATGGTGAGCGCGTCCATCGCGTGGCCGAGCTGCAGGCGGCCGGCGAGGCCCTCGTGCTCGATCGTCTCGATGCGCTGCTGCTCCTCGAGCGCCTGCGCGCGCAGGCCGCCGATCTCCTTCACGTGCGATTTGAGCATGTCGACCATGCGCGCGAGATCCGGCGGCGCCGCGGCGCCGAAGCCCTGCGTGACCATGCGATCGAAGAGCGCGAGCCGGCGCGTCCACGGGTCGAACGGCGCCTTCACGGCGAGCGGCGCGCCGGCGTCGGCGGTGGCCTCGGGCGGAGGGACGACTCCGACCTTGTGCGCGATCTGGAGCAGCACCTGGAGGACGCGGTGCGCGTCGACCGGGCGGGCGGCGGGGTCCTTCGCCATCAGGTCGAAGATCAGCTTGTCGAGCGCGTCGGGCACGTCGCTCGCGAACTCCTTGAGGTGCGGCGGCGGCTCCTTGAGGTGCTTCATGAGCCACCCGGCGGGATCCTTCGCCTCGAACGGGAGGCGCGCGGTGAGCATCTCGAAGAACAGGATGCCGAGCGCGTAGAGGTCCGCGGGCGGGCCCGCGTCGATCGACTGGCCGCGCTCGGGCGCCATGTACTGCGGCGTGCCGAACACCTCGCCGAGGTTCGTGAGCCGCGCGTCCTGCGCGCACCGCGCGATGCCGAAGTCGAGGAGCTTCACGCGGTCGCCCGCGAGGACGAACACGTTCTCGGGCTTCAGATCGCGGTGGATGACCTCGAAGTCGTGGGCGCGGGCGAGCGCGCGCGTCATGTCGATCGAGATCTTGAGCATGCGCTCGAGCGGGATCTTCCCGTGCTCCATCTCGTCGGCGAGGCTCTTGCCGTGGAGCAGCTCCATCACGAGGAAGGGCACGCCGTCCTCGGTGTCGCCCTGGTCGTAGATCTCGATGATGTTCGGGTGCGCGATGCGCTGCGCGTGGCGCGCCTCGCGCCGGAACCGCTCGCGCAGCGTCGCGTCCTGCGCGAACTGCGGGTTCAGGATCTTGATGGCGCAGGGCCGGTCGACGAGTTTGTGGTGCGCGCGGTAGACGGTCGCCATGCCGCCGACGCCGAGCGCGCGCTCGACGACGTACCGGCCGCCGAGCGTCGTGTTGACCCGCGGGTCCTTCTCTTCGACGAGCGACGAGCCGTCGACGAAACAAAACGCGCTCTCCGACGGGTAGCTCAGGCTGCAGGTGG
>DASYCF010000900.1:0-5517 GCA_036500365.1 Byssovorax sp. | reverse complement strand
GCTCCCGAAGGGCAGCGCGTGCGGCGCCGGCGACGCGTGCGGCTTCTTCTTGCAGCTGATCAGCCCCGGCTCGGATCCGCACGCCCTCGCGACGCGCGCGGCGAACATCGCGCGCGGGAAATGCAGCGGGCAGATCGTGGTGTATCGCGACGGGCGCAACGTCATGGGCGCGGGCATCGTGCTCCCGACGCTCGACGCGAAGCACGCGTGCGAAGGCGCGCTCGGCCGCCCCGCCGACACGGACTTCCCGCGCGCGCTCGTGCTGCGCGTCCAGCCGTAGCCTCAGCGGCGGATCACGATCCAGCTCGCGCGGCCGTTCTCCTTCATCGCGCTCGCGCCCGTCGCGCCGGCCCAGCCGTCGGGGACCCTCGGCTCGGTGAAGTCGAACAGCGCCTCGGCGTCGAGCGGAGAGAGGTTGATGCAACCGGCGCTCGTCGGCTCGCCAAAGCGCTCGTGCCAGTACGCGGCGTGGAGCGCGAACGGCGGCGCGAAGTACTGCGTGAAGGGCACGTCGGCGATCCAGAACGAGCGGCCCTCGCCCTGCTCGGGCGACATCGTCGCCGCGCGATCCTTGAACGTGATGCGGAACGCGCCGAGCGGCGTCGTCGCCGACTCGACGAGATCGCGACCTGCGACCGGCACGCCGCCTTTGCCCGGCGACACGAGCGTCGAATAGACCGGCGTGAGGCCGTCGTACGCGACGAGCGTCCCCTTCGAGATGCTGACGACGATCCAGCGCTCGCCCGGCGACACGAGGTAAGGCAGCTTCTCGGCCGCCTCGACGACCGTCGCGTCGCGCGCCGCGACCCACGCGCGGCCGTCGCCGAGCGGCGCGCGCGTCTCGAGGTATTTCGTACCGGCGATCTCGACCTCGGCGCCCGTGATCGCGACGAACGTGCGCGGCGCGAACGACGCGCTCGAAGCGGTCACCGCGCCCGCGGAGACGAGGTGCTTCTGCGCGCCCGCGCCCTTGAACCACGCGATCGGGAGCGCGACGTCGCCGCCGATCTTGGTGCCGTGAAAGCGCGACGGCTCGAACGCGCGCACGCGATCGGCGGGCACGAGGGTCAGGTCGGCGGAGAGCAGCCACGTGCGCCCGTTCGCCTCGAAGCTCCGTGTGAACGAGAGCATCGAGCCCGCGGGGATGGGCTGCTTCACCAGGTCGAGGCGCTCGGGCAAGAGCGGCGCGCCGTCGACGACGAAGCCGGGCGGCGCGTCCACGGCGGCGACGGGCGCCGCGCGCGCGAGCTCCTCGTGCGCGGCGAGCACCTTGGGCAGGCGCACGAACGCGCCCGCCTTGCCGTACGCGCGCTCGACCTTCGCCTGCTCCTTCTCGCTCGGGAGGCGCGCGTACATCGGGGCGCCGTTCGAGAGCGCGTAGTGGAACGGGAGCGCGCCGCTCGCCGGCGCGACGGCCTCGGCCTCGGCCTCGAAGCGCGGCGGCGGCGCGAGATCGACCGTGTGATCCCTGCAAACGAAGCCGCGCGGCTCGATCGCGTAGAAGCCCTTCGCGCAGCCGAGGCCGCGCACGAGCGCCTCGCGCTTCAACGCGACGCGCTGGCCGAAGCGCACGTACCCGAGGTACGCGTGATCGTCGACCTTGGGCGTCTTGTAGATCCAAGTGAAGTAGCCGACGCTGGTGAGCGAGGCCCTCGGCGGCGCGGCGGCAGGGCCGACGGGCGCCGGATCGCCCGCCGGCGACGCCGAAGTCGCGACGACGGGGGACGGCGGCCTCGGAGCGTCGAGGCGGGCAGGCGGCGACGTCGGAGCAGAGGCGGCGACCGGGCGCGGCGGCGCGTCGGCGCACGACACGCACGCGAGGCCCAGCGCCCCGAGCCACGCGCGGACGCCGAACATGCGGTGCATCGTAGTCGATCGGCAGGCGTGCCACGCCGCCGGGGCTTCGCCTCAATCGGGGAGCGCCCGAGACGTGGTCGGAGAATGCCCATGCGCGCGCGGAGCTACGCACGAAGGCACGAAACCCGCGGCCGCGTTCGCGTCGTTTCTTTCGCGGTGAGCGCGGGAATCGGCGATATGTGATGGGCCGGGCGCGGCACCCCGATTGCGAGGTTGGTTGAGCGGTCGATGGTCGGCCGCGCGGACGGGTGGAGTCCGCGAGACAAGGAGCTTCGATGGCGACTCGAACGATGCAGTCGGCGATCGCATCTGCGGCGCTGCTCGCGGCGACGGCCGTCGCGACGACGGCGAGCGCGCAGGACGTCGTGCCACAGCCCGGCTACGCGCCGCCGCCTGGCTATGCGCCTCCGGCTGGCTATGCACCGCCGCCCGGCTATGCACCGCCGCCCGGCTATGCACCTCCGCCCGGCTATGCGCCTCCGCCCGGCTATGCGCCGCAACCTGGCTACCCGCCGGCGCCTGGATACGCTCCCGCGCCCGGGTACGCGCCGTACCCCTACCCCTACCCGTACGGCGCCGCGCCGCTCAACGAGCGTGAGGCGAAGAAGCAGGAGCGCGCCATGATGCGCGCGTGGAACGACGGCGATCCGGTGCCGCCTGGCTATCACGTGGGCGAGGGGCCGAACCTCGGCCTCGTCATCGGCGGCAGCGTCACGTTCGGCACCTTCTACCTCGGCAGCCTCTGCGGCGGCCTCGTCGCGTCCGGCGTCGACGGCGCGCACGGCGACGCGTGGGTCCCGCTCGCCGTGCCCGTCATCGGCCCGTTCATCACGATGGCGACGGCGAAGGATCGGATCGCGCACGACGACTACGCGCTCGCCGCGGTCGGCCTGTTCTTCGACGGGCTGATCCAGGCGGGCGGCGCGGCGATGTTCCTCGCCGGCGTGAAGTCGACGCACAAGAAGCTCGAGCGCGGCGCCGCGGCGCTCCACGTCACGCCGACGCCGATGCCCGTCGGCACGGGCCAGGGCTTCGGCGTCGTCGGCACCTTCTAGGTCAGGGTCAGAACGAGCTCGACGACGAGCCGCCGAAGCCGCCGCCCGAGCCGGAGCTCGACCAGCCGCCGGAGCTCGAGGGGCTCGACGAGCTGCTCGAGCCGCCGAAGCCGCCGCCCGAGCCGCCCGAGCCCGAGTTCGAGCCGCCCGAGCCCGACCAGCCGCCGGAGCCGGAGTTGCCGCCGGAGCCGCTGTTGCCGCCGGAGCCCCAGCCGCCGCTGCCGCTCGGATCGTTGCCGCACTGCTGCGCGTCTTGGCAGACGCACGCGTTCGCCTGGCAGGTGCCGCAGCCGCTCTGGCTCATGCAGTGCGCGTTGCACTGCATCTCGTCGCAGCTGCCGCCGCTGCCGCCGCCGTTCGCGAACGACTGGAGGTCCGACAGCGTGCCGTTGAACTTGTCGAGGTCGACGTTGCCCGAGATGCCCGAGACCGAGCCCGAGTCCGAGTACTGCCAGAACTTCCACGAGCTCCACGACGACGGCATCGACGGACAGCTCACGCCCCAGTTCGCGACCCACAGCGTGGTCCCGTCGCTCTGCGCGCCCGAGACGCCGGCCCAGAAGCCCGGCGAGACGTAGATCATCGGCGTCTTGCCGGTCGCGCTCTGGATGGTCGAGACCCAGGATTGGATGCCGTGCACGATGGTCGAGCTCGACTCGCCGTCGGTCACCTCGACGTCGAGCGTGGGCGGCAGGTCGCCCGGCTCGAGGCTGCCCATGTTCTGGAGGAGCAGGTTCGCCTGCGTCGCGCCGTCCTCGTGGGCGCGGAAAAATTGGTAGACGCCGCGGACGACGCCGGCGGCCTTCGCCCCCGACCAGTTCGCCGAGAACTTCGAGTCGAGGAAGCTCCCGTCGCTCACGCGGATGATCGCGAAGCTCCGGCCCGACGCCTTCACCGAGCTCCAGTTGATGGTGCCCTGGTAGTACGAGACGTCGATGCCCTCGGTCGTCGAGGCGCTCGGGCACGACTGCGACTCGTCTTGGCCCTCGCCGTTGCCGTCGTGCGACAGCGGGTCGGACTGCGCCTGGCAGCTCGCGCCGAGGGCGATGATCGCCGTCGCAAGAACCGCCGCCTTCGCGAGACCCGTCTGGTCGAGCAAGCTCATGCCGCATCCTCCGAGCAACGACTGGACCGCCGAATGTCAGGTAAAAATCACGGCTTACAGTTTCTAATGCGGCGAATTCGGCTTTGATTTCGACGTGTCGTTCACCATGCGACATGCCCCCATGGATCGACGCGCTGGATCGAAGGTCACCCAGGTTGGCTCGCGGCGCTCCGCGTCACGGGGTTGACGCAAAGACCGCTCGACGACACTTCGCAGGTCACGAACGGGCGCGTCGCGCGTACGTGGGTCCATCCGATGAGCCACCCTCGATCTGCGGTCCGCCCCGGGTTCGTCCACGCGCTCGCGCTCGCCCTCGTCACGCTCGCGGCGGGCGCGTGCTCGGACAACGCCGCCGGGCCGGTCGCGCCTTCCGGGGACGACGCGGCGATCTCGGCGCAGAGCTTCGCCGCGCTCGGGTCGTCCGCGGTGCTCGCCGCGGCGCTGAGCTACCCGTCGGCGAAGGCCGCGCAAGAAGAGGCGCCGGTGTCGCTCACGTCGTCCGACGGCGAGGGCCTCGCGCTCGTGTCGCTCGACGCGCGCGCCGTCGTCGAGGGGCCGCTCGCGTTCACCGAGCTCCACCTCGCGTTCCAGAACCCGACCGATCGCACGATCGAGGGGCGCTTCTCGATCACGCTGCCGCCCGGCGCGACGGTGAGCCGCCTCGCGATGAGCTCGCCCGCCGGCTGGCAAGAGGCCGAGGTCGTCGAGCGGCAGCTCGCGCGACGCGCGTACGAGGACTCGCTCCATCGCCGCGTCGACCCCGCGCTCCTCGAGAAGGAGGCGGGCAACGAGTTCCGCGCGCGCGTGTTCCCGATCGCGCCGCGCGCGCCGAAGGAGATCATCGTCTCGTACTCGCAGGAGCTCCGCGCGGGCCAGCGCTACAAGCTGAACCTGAAGGGCCTGCCCGAGGTCGGGCGCATCCACGCGACCGCGCTCGTCGGCGGCGCGCGGCGCGAGTTCGACCAGAAGCAAGGCACGCCCGGCCGCGACTTCGAGGTCGACGTGCCCGCGTCGACGACGGGCCTGCGCAGCGACGACGTCGTGCTCGCGCGCGTGCGCCCGGACCTCGGCACCGAGCGCGCGCCGCTCGGCGACGTCGTCGTCCTGTTCGACACGAGCGCGTCGCGGGCGCTCGGCTTCTCGGCGGAGGTCGCGCGGCTCGGGCGCACGCTCGGCGAGCTCGGCAAGACGGCCGACCCCGGCGCGAAGCTCACGATCGCCGCGTTCGATCAGGCCGTCGAGCCCGTGTTCGAGGGCACGTTCGCCGAGCTCCTCCCGAAGCACCTCGACGCGCTCCTCGCGCGGCGGCCGCTCGGCGCGACCGACCTCGCCGGGGCCGCGGCGTGGCTCGGCTCGCGGCGCAAGGGCGCGGCGGCGCCGGCGCGCGCGATCTTCGTGACCGACGCGGTCGCCACCGCGAGCGGGGCCGACGCGGCCGTCGCCGCGGTGAAGGCGCTGCGGCCCGCGGTCGAGCGCGTCGACGTCCTGCTCGTCGGCGGC
>DASYCF010000899.1:0-4271 GCA_036500365.1 Byssovorax sp. | reverse complement strand
GCGAAGCTCGTCACGTGCTCGCGCTGTCATGGCCACTGCGTCGCGGGGACGCGCTTCTGCAAGTACTGCGGCGCGCCGCTCGACGATCCGCAGCGCGCCAACGGCGAGGCCGCACCCCACAGCGTCCGCGCGCAGCCGTCGCGGCAGGTCGAGGCGCGGCCGGCCGCGCCCGCCCTCGACGTCGACCGCCGGCCGCCGCCGCCGCCCCGCCGCGAATCGCCTGCGCCGTTCCCGCGCCCCGTCGCTGCCCAGTCTGCCATCCCCGCGCCAGCGCCCACGCCCCGGCACGTCCCCGAGCCGGAGACGGCGACCGTCGCTCGCCCGCGGGCCGGCCGCGTCCCCGTCGCGCGCCTGACCGTCATCGTCGAGGACGGGAGCGAGGGCCGCAGCTTCACGCTGGACGAGGCGCAGGTCGACGTCGGCCGGACCGACGGTACCATCCGCCTCGAGGACGATCCGTACGTCTCGCCGCGGCACGCGCGCTTCGTCTGCGAGGGGTCGACCTGGATCGTCCGCGATCTGCACTCCCTGAACGGCGTCTACACCCGGGTGAGGAAGCCGCACCTCCTGCGAGACGGCGACTTGCTTCTCCTGGGCCTGGAGGTGTTACAGTTTCAGACCGTGAGCGACGCGGAGCGTGGCCTCGGCCCGGCGACTCAGCACGGCGTGTCGCTTTTCGGGTCGCCCGCTGCCTCGCGGCGCGCGCGGCTCATGCAGCGCACCGTCGAGGGCATCGTTCGCGACGTTTACCACGTGTACCGGGACGAGACCGTGATCGGGCGTGAGGTGGGGGACATCGTGTTCACGTCGGATCCCTTCCTTTCGCGGCGCCACGCCGCGCTGCGCCGCAACCCGACCAGCGGCGCGTTCACGCTCACCGACCTCGAGTCCTCGAACGGCACGTTCGTGGCCGTGCGAGGCGAGGCGCAGATCGCGCACGGTGACTTCCTGCGGATCGGACAGCACCTGTTTCGGGTGGACCTCGCCTGATGACCGACAAGAGCGAGCACGAGACGTCCACCGAGCCCGCGAAGGCCGCCGAAGCGGCCGTCGTGAAGGCGGACGCGGTCGCGGACAAGCCCGCCTCCGCGAACGGTGAGACGGGCGACGCGAAGGGGACGTCGCCGAAGCCGCCCCCCGCCGACGCGACCAAGGCCGACGCGCCCGCCGCCGAGGCGAAGCCCGACGAGGCGGCGAAGCGGCCCGACATCCGCGTGCGCCTCTTCGGCCGCACCGACGTCGGCCAGGTGCGCGAGCACAACGAGGACAACTTCATCGTCGCCGATCTGTCGAAGGGCAGCCGCGGCTTGATGGAGTCGGACCGCGTGCAGGCCATCGGCGAGCGCGGCACCTTGATGGGCGTGTGCGACGGCATGGGCGGCGCCGCCGCGGGCGAGGTCGCGAGCCAGCTGGCGGTCGACATCATCCACCAGAAGATGTCGCAGGGCGACGCGCCGGCCGGCCACGACGACCTCGCCGCGCGCCTCGTGCAGGCGATCGAGGCGGCAGGCCTTCGCATCTTCAGCGAGGCGAAGCTCGACCGCACGCGCCGCGGCATGGGCACCACGTCCACGATCGCCGCGGTCATGGACGACCACCTCTTCCTCGGCCAGGTGGGCGACAGCCGCGCCTACATCCTCCGCGGCGAGCGCCTCGTGCAGGTCACGCGCGATCAGTCGCTCGTGAACCAGCTGATCGAGGCGGGCCAGCTCACCGAAGAAGAGGCCGAGACCTTCGAGCACAACAACATCATCCTGCAGGCGCTCGGCACGGCCGACGCGGTGCAGGTCGATCTCACGTACGTGCTCCTGCGCCGCGGCGACAAGCTGCTGCTCTGCTCCGACGGCCTCTCGGGCATGGTCCGGAACGACGAGATCCGCGAGGTCTTGCGCACGGTCGACGAGCCGCTCGAGGCGTGCAAGGTGCTCACCGAGCGCGCGAACCAGGCCGGCGGACACGACAACATCACCGTCGTCATCGCGCGGTTCGAAGGCGACGGCCTGTCTGCCCCGTCCCAGGACGACATCGAAGGCCTGAAGTACTCGAAATACTCGCTCCCCGACGCGCCGCACTCCGCCGGGCCCGCGCTGCCCGAGCCGAGCCGCCGCCAGAAGGAGCTCACGCAGCCGAAGATCTCCTCGCGACCGCCGCCGCGCAGCTGGTCGGTCGGCCAGAGCCCCGACATCGAGGTGAGCGACAACGGCGAGCTCGACGACGACGAGGCCGACGCGCTGCCCCGCGCCGACGACCCGATCGAGCTCCCGACCGACGGCGCGCCGCAGTGGCTCTGGGCGATGATGATCGCGAGCGCCGTCGCCTGCATCACGATCGCCGGCTACTACCTCCTCCGCTGACCGTCGGCGCCGCGGCGGTGCTGCGCGCTCGGCGCGGGGCTCCCGGCGGATTATGCTTCGTGGGTCGATGGTCCGCATCCGCCACACGCGGGGGAAGAAGGCTCCGAGCGTCGAGGCGTTCTCCCGCGCCGTCGTCCGCTTCGGCGCCGCCCCCGCGAGCGACGTCGTCTTCTACGGCGAGGGCGCGAGCGTCGCGGCGTCGCACGCCGAGCTCCGGCTCGAGGGCGCGACGTGGGTGCTCGTCGACCTCGGCGGCGTCGGCACCTACGTGCGCGGCGCGAGCGTCGCCCGGCGGGCGCTCTCGAGCGGCGACGTCGTCGAGCTCGGCGGCCCCGGCGGCCCCGCGTTCACCGTCGAGCTCGAGGCGCGTTCGACGACTCCGCAGCCGCTGGGCGTCGTCGACGACGGCAAGGTCGACCTCGCCACCGCGCGCGAGCTCGTGCGCGCCGCGGTCGAGCGAGCGTCCGCGCCCGACGGCAAGATGGCGTCGATCGTCGCCACCAAGGTCGCGGAGGCGCAGCGCCGCGCGGGCGGGCGCAACCTCCTCCTCGGCGCCGGCGTCGTCGGCGCGCTGGCGATCGCCGCGTTCACGGGCAAGGTCATCTGGGGCGCGAATCAAAAGGCCGACGCGATCGTCAGCGAGGCCGGGCTCGACCGTCGCCGCGCCGAGGTCCCCGTCGAGCCGCCGCCTCCGCCGGGCGAGCTGCCGACGCGCGTGCTCACGGGCCGTCAGATCTACGAGGAGAACAAGGCGGCGCTCTACGTCCTCGGCTACACGAACGGGCGCATCGTCGGCGCGTTCTGCACCGCGTTCGCGATCGCGCCCGACCTCCTCGCGACGAACGCGCACTGCGTGCTCACCGCGCGCAGCAAATCGAGCTATCCGCTCATCGCGACGCAGAACGACTCCGGCGGCAAGGTGAAGCTGTCGGTGCTCAGCACGAGCTATCACCCGGGCTACAAGCCCGGCTCGCGCGCCGCCGACTCGCCCGACGTCGGCCTCGTGCGCGTCAAGGGAGTCATGCCGAAGGTCGTCACGATCGCGAGCGACGCCGAGCTCCGCGCCCTCGGCGCCGGCGACGACGCGTTCGTCCTCGGGTTCCCGGGGCGCGTGATGGATCCGATCAGCCCGTCGGCCACGTTCCTGTCCGGCCACGTGAACCGGGTCACGGGCTTCGACGGCGGCGCGACGACGGGCGACCGCGCCGTCCTCGTGCAGCACGACGCCGTCACGCGCGGCGGCAACAGCGGGAGCCCGATCTTCAACCAGTACGGGCACGTCGTCGCGCTCCACGCCGCGCACCTCGACGACGAAGAAGAGCAGCAGGTCAACGGCGCCAAGCAGATGGTGCTCGACGCCTCGCCCTACCGCGTCGGCATGCGCGTCGACCTCCTGCGCGGCGTCCAGCGCCCGTGAACCTGCGCATCGTCCACACGTTCGGCAGGCACGCGGGCGACGTCGTGAGCCTCGGCAAGGACGTCGTGCGCATCGGCCGCGCGCCCGACAACGACGTGGTGTTCGACGCCGAGTACGACCGCGACGCGAGCGGCTACCACGCCGAGGTGCGCCGCGAGGGCGAGGCGTGGACGCTCGTCGACCTCGACAGCAAGAACGGCACGTGGGTGCGCGGCGAGCGCGTCAACAAGCACGTCGTGCAGGCCGGCGACGAGGTCGGCTTCGGGCCCAAGGGTCCGCGCCTGCGCCTCGATTTTTCGGACGCGGCGCCGTCGGCGAAGGCGCCGTCGGCCGGCGCGCGGTCCGAGGCGCCGCCCGCGGGCGCGCCGCGCGTGAGGCGTCCCATGCCGCCGACGGCCGCGGCGTTCGTCTTGCCGCCCGAGATCCAGAACCTGCCGCTCGCGAAGGATCCCCCGCCCGCCCCGCCGCCTCCGTCGTCGGCGAGCGCGCCGCCGAACCCG
>DASYCF010000898.1:0-8423 GCA_036500365.1 Byssovorax sp. | reverse complement strand
GGTCGACGGGCGCGCCGCCGCCTCGACCTCCTTCAAGACGGCGTGCTTGACGGCGAGGTCCTCGAACACGGCCTCGATGACGACGTCGGCGGACGCGAGGCCCGTCGTGTCGGTCGTCGCGGTGAGCAGGCCGAGCTTCTGGCCCTGCTCGACGCGCGTGAGCGACTTCTTCTTCACGCGCTCGTCGAGGATGTCGCTCACGTACTTGAGGCCGCGGCCGAGCGACGGGTCGTCGCGATCCTTGAGGCGAACGTGGTAGCCGCCGTCGATCGACACGTACGCGATGCCCGCGCCCATGAGGCCGGCGCCGAGCATCTCGATCTTCGAGACCTCGCGCGGCTGGACGCTCGGGTCGTCGACGCCCGTGTCCTTCTTCAGCGCGGTCTGCGCGAAGAAGATCTCCATCAGGCGCCGCGCGACGTTCGACACGACGAGCTCGCCGAACGCCTTCGCCTCGACCTCGCGCGCGGCGCCGAAGCCCTGCTTCGCGTAGACCTCGAGCACGTCGACGATGCGCTCGGGCGCGGGGTAGTGACCGCCGGTCTTCTTCCTGAGCTCCTTGCGCGCTTGCTGGAAGAGGATCTTGCGTCCGATCGCGTTGCCCTCGAGCGCGAGCGTGGTCGCGCGCTCGGCGAGCGCCTTCTTCTTCTGCGGCGCGGGGCGCCGCGTGAACGGCTGGCCCTTGTCGGCGAGGGCGAGCGCGAGCTTCGCCGCCGCGTCGACGAGGATCGCGGCGGGCACCACCTCGTCGGCGACGCCGAGCGACTTCGCCTTCACGGCGCGCATGTTCTTGCCGGTGAGGCCGTAGTCGAGCGCGACCTGCAGGCCCGTGATCGCGGCGAGCCGCTCGAGGCCGTTCATGCCGGGGAGCAGGCCGAGCTGCACCTCGGGGAAGCCGAGCGCCGTCTTCTTGTCGTCGGACAGCACACGCCCGTGGCACGCGAGCGCGACCTCGAACCCGCCGCCGAGCGCCGCGCCGTGCACCGCCGCGACGACGGGCTTCGGGCAGTCGACCACGTGCAGGATCGCCGCGTGGCCCGTGCGCGCGAGCGCCTCGGCCTCGCTCGCGGTCTTTGCGCTCTTCAACATCGTCACGTCGGCGCCGGCGATGAACCCGTCCTTCTTGCCGGAGGCGATGACGGCCGCCTTGATCTTCGGATCGCGCGCCACCTCGGCGAACACGCGCTCGAACTCCTCGGCGAACGTGGCCTTGAGCGTGTTCACCGGCTCGCCCGGCACGTCGTACGTGACGATCGCCACGCCGTCGGCGCGCACCTCGGTCGTGAGCGCGCGCGCGGGCGCCGCCTGCTTGCCGTTCGTCTCGTGGATGGAGGATTGCGTCGTCATCACGGGGCTCCTTCGAGGACCATCGCGGCGCCGAGGCCGCCCGCCGCGCACACGGTCAAGAGCGCGTGCTGCTTCTGCCGCTTCTTCAGCTCACGCAGCGTCGAGAGCACCATGCGCGCGCCGGTCGCCGCGAACGGGTGGCCGATCGCGATCGAGCCGCCGTTGACGTTGAGCTTCGCCGGGTCGACCTCGCCGACGGCCTGCGCGAGGCCGAGGTGCTTCTCGGCGAACGCCTGCGACGCCATCGCCTTCAGGTTCGACGCGACCTGCGCCGCGAACGCCTCGTGCATGTCGACCAGATCCATGTCGCCGAGCGCGAGCCCGGCCCGCGCGAGCGCCTTCGGCACGGCGAACACGGGCGCCATCAGGAGCTGCCAGCCGGGGTCGACGGCGGTGAACGACCAGCTCTTCACGAAGCCGAGCGGCGCGTAGCCGAGCGCCTTCGCCTTCGACTCGCGCATGACGAGCAGCGCGCTCGCCCCGTCGGTCAGCGGCGACGCGTTGCCCGCCGTGATCGTGCCGTATTTCTTGTCGAACACGGGCGAGAGCTTGGCGTAGCCCTCGAGCGTCGAGTCCTTGCGCACGAGGTTGTCCTCGCTCACGGGCGCGTCGTACGGCGGCGGGATGACGTGCATCACCTCGGCCGCGTACGTGCCGTCGGCCCACGCGCGCGCGGCGTTCACGTGCGAGAGGTGCGCGATCTTGTCCTGCTCGGCGCGCGAGATCTCGTTGAGCTTGGCCATCTTCTCGGCGGCCTCGCCCATGAGCTCGCCCGTCGTCGGCTCGCGCGAGAAGCCGGGCACCGGCGGCAAGAGATCCTTCGGCGAGAGCTTGGCGAACGCGCCGAGCTTGTCGCCCGCGGTCTTGCCCTTCTGCGCGTCCATCAGCGCGAGCGCGAGCTTCTTCGACACGCCGAGCGGGACGTCGCTCATGCTGTCGGCGCCGCCGACGATGGCCACGTCGTGCTGGCCCGTGGCGATCTCCTGCGCCGCGCTCGTGAGCGCCTGGATGCTCGTCGCGCACGCGCGCGACACCGAGTACGCGTCGATGTCCTTCGGCAGGCCGGCGCGGAGCACGACCTCGCGCGCGATGTTGAGCCAGTCGAGCGTCGGCACGACCTGGCCGTAGACGACGAGCGAGAGCTCCTTCGGCGACAGGTTCGCGCGCTGCACGAGCTCCTTCACGACCGTGGTCGCGAGGTCGACCGTGCGGAGGTTCTTCTGCGCGGTGCCCGCCTTCGTGAACGGGGTCCGAAGCCCCGCGACGACGGCGACGCGATCGCCGCTCCCGTTGACGTTCGACATACGCTCGCTCCTCCCGGCGACAGATGCGCCGTGGAGCTTGGGTTAGGGTCGCTGACGCACCGTGTCAACCCGCGCGGAGTGCGCTAGGGCGCGCCGGCGTCGTACGGGGTCCACGGGACGCCTGAGTCGCCGATGTCGGCGCCCGCGTCACCCGGCTCGCACACGCCCGGGATCGACGACGCGAGCGGCGCGGGCGGCAGGACGGAGTTCGTCGCGCACACCGCCTGGGCGACGGGGTTCTGATCGACGATGCGCCCGTTGCGCGACGCCGGGACGATGCACGTGTAGCCCTCGTCGGTGCGGCAGTCGCTGATCGAGGTGCACGGCGCCATGCAGAACGTGCGCTCGAAGCGGCCCCACTTGCCGTCGTCCGCGGTGCCGCAGGTCGGGTCGAGCTGGAAATTGAAGCCGACGCACACCGAATCGGGGCACGTGTCCGGCTCGCAGTTGAAGATCGTGCAGTAGCCGCTCGGCTCCGTCGTGTCGCAGAGGCGGTCGCCGAGCTGCGAGCAGTCGGTCGAGAGCTCGCACGAGTCGCCGATGGCCGGCGTGCAGCCGAGGGCGAAGGCGCCCGAGAGGACGACGAAAAGAGCAAGCCGGAGCACGTGGCCACGGGTAGTCGCGCGGTCGCGTCGGCGCAAGCGACGAGCCGCTTTGCCGCCGCGCCGCTCGCGCGCGCCACGTGTCACGCACTCGCGGGCCGCGCGCCGCTGGGGTAGGCTGGTCCGCGGCGTTGACACGACCGCGCGTGGGCCCTAGAAACCCCCGCGATCCGCGAGCGAAGGACCAAAGCGAGCCCATGGCGACCTACATCACCGAGGACTGCATCAACTGCGGCGCCTGCGAGCCCGAGTGCCCGAACGAGGCCATCAGCGAGGGCGACGAGATCTACGTCATCGACCCCGAGCTCTGCACGGAGTGCGTCGGCTTCTACGACCACGAGGCGTGCCAGGCCGTGTGCCCGGTCGAGTGCTGCCTGCCCGATCCGAAGCACCCCGAGGGTGAGGACGTGCTCATCCTGCGCGCCATCAAGCTCCACCCCGACGACGGCGAGCTCAAGAAGCGCGCCGCTGCGAACGATTACCCCTCCCGCTTCCGCAAGTGAGGCGAGGCGGGCGCTTCGGCCGCATACGAGCGCATCTACTCCGCTACGGTGCTCGGCGTACCCGAGTACGCCTGCGCTCCGTTGCTCGTAGCTGCACCCGTCTGCGGCCGAATCACTCCGCCTCTCGGGCCTCGCGAGGAGCGTGATGCGGCGGGTCGCGATCGCGCTCGCCGTGAGCTTGGTTGCCTGCGGGGGGGCGACGCCGCTGTTGCATGGGGCGCACGTGCTGCGGCCTGGCTTCGTCGAGGTCGGGGCGGGGGTCGCGGGCGAGGTGGGGCTGCGGCCGCTCGCGGAGACGGGGCAGGCGGGGGCGCTGCAGGAGCTCGCGGTGTCGCCGGGGGTGTCGCCCTGGGTCGGTGCGCGCGTCGGGTTCGCGGGCGACAACGAGGCCGGGCTCGCGTACACGGGGCGCTCGGTGCGGCTCGAGGGCCGCCACGCGTTCACGCTCAACAACGCGATGGCGCTCTCCGTCGGCGGCGGCCTCAGCGCGATCATCGCGCACGAGCCCGGGCACGCGCTCGACGCGAGCTCGGTGTACGGCGCCGGCTTCGACGTGCCGGTGCTCCTCGGCCTGCGGTCGGCGAACGGCATCTACGAGCTCTGGATCGGCCCGCGCGGCGGCCTCGAGCTCATGCGCGGCCAGCTCGGCACGGCCGACATCGGCCAGACGGACGAGACGATCGAGCCAGCGAAGGCCGCGCACGTCTTCGCCGGCGGCCTCGTCGGCCTGCGCACCGGCTTCCGCCACGTGCACGTCGCGATCGAGGGCTCGTTCCTCTACCACCACGCCGCAGGGACCCTCGGCGACACGCACATGTCGCTGTCGCAGCTCTCGATCACCCCCGGCGCCGCCTTGCAGATCGAGTTCTGACCGCGCCGCCGCCGCTCAGCAGGCGCAGCGCGCGATGAGGGGCACGTGATCGGAGAGGCCGTGGAACGCGCCGGCGCGCTCGCCGAACGGCTCCGTCGCGTCGAAGTCGAGGAAGCGCACGTTCGGCGACGCATACACGTGGTCGAGGTGCATGCGCAGGTTCAAGAAGCCCGCGGTCGGGAACGCGCGCGACTCGCCCACGCTGAGGCCGCGCGCCGCCGAGAACGCCTCGACGAAGCCGCGCTCCTCGCGCAGGTACGCGTCGACGGGTGAGCCCGGCAGCGAGTTGAAGTCGCCGACGACGACGAACGCGTCGCTGCGCTTCTCGCGCTCGACGAAGTCGGCCACCATCTTCGCCTCGACGAGCTGGTTCTTGCCGAAGCCCATCCGCGCCTCGCCCGTCCAGAAATCCTTGGCGAACACGTTCGGCAGCGAGAGGTGCGTGTTGAACACGTCGAAGCGCGCGCCGCTCTCGTGCTCGAACGCCACGTGCGCGCACACGCGCGTCTGCTTGAGCTGCTTCACGCCCCGCCGGTGGGTGATGTCGTGGGGCGTCTTCGCGTTGTGGTGGTCGACGCGCAGCGACGCCTTCGTCAACACGGCGAGCCCCGTCGTGTAGATGTTGGTCTTCTCCGAGAGCCGGTACGCGTGCGCCGCGAAGTAGTGCGGCGTGTAGCGCTCGGTCTTGTGCGCGTGACGGAGCTCGAGGTCGAGCTCGGCGGCGAGGCGGTCGAGCTGCGTCTCGGTCGGGTGCGCGGGCTTGTTGATCGCCATCGCCCGGAGCGATCGCGTCTCGACCTCTTGCAGGCACACGAGATCCGGCGTGGGGTCGAGGCGCGCGATGGCCCGGGCGATGCGCCGGAACGGCATCGCCGTCGACGCGATGCCGCGCGTCGCGTGGGCGAAATACCGGACGTTGTACGTCATGAGGCGGAGCGTCGCCCTGGCCCGAGAATCCGCCTCGCTGTGGGCTTTCGTCATGTATCCTCGAGCGATATGGCGAAGAACGTCATCGTCTCGGAGGAGACGATCAAGAACCTCCTCGAGGCGCACGCGTCGCTCAGCGCGTGGTACCACGAGCTCTGGGGTGCCCTTCACGCGGCCGGCGGCGCGGCGCGTACCCCCGATGATGCGGCGCGCCGCGCGTTTGTCGAGCGGCTGCCGAGCGAGTTTCCCGAGCTCGCCCACGTCGCCGCGTCGATCGGCGTGCCGCGCGTCTTCGTGCCCGCGCCCGCGTCCGCGTCCGCGCCCGCCGCGCCCGGCTCCGACGAGCAGGCGACGCTGATCGAGCCTGCCCCCTCCCGCCTTCGCGGTCGCTGACGCGGGCGCTGCGGCGCCATACGGGCGCGGCGACTCCGCTGCGGTGCTCGCACCAGTGTACGGCTGCGCTCCGCTGCTCGCCGTCGCGCCTGTCTGAAGCCGCATCATCCCGCCCCGGCGGCGTCCTTCCGATTCGATCTCGGAGTCGATTTGGGACAGCTCTTGCGGCGGGCGCTTCAGCGCCATACGGGCGCATCGGCGCGCTGCGGTGCTCGCGTGCCAGATTGCCAGTTGCTCGCGGCTGCGCTCGTCTGGCGCTGAATCACTCCGCCTCGAATCGTCCTCGCGCGTCGTCGACCGGCGACGGATGGGGCTCAGGGCGCGAGGCGGATGACAGCGAGGATCACGGCGACGACTGCGACGGTCGCGCCGGTCGCGCGGAGGAGTTTGTCGCGGGTTGCGGGTGCGGCGCGCGTCGTCGCGAGCGCGGCGGCGGCAGCGGCAAACGCGGCGACTGCGGCGAGGGCGGTCAGGGATGTCGGGCTGGCGGCTGATGTGTCGGCTGCGAGGGCGAGGCCGAAGGTGACGCCGAGCGAGGCCGCGGCGAAGCGGCCGCGCGACGGGGATGGCGCGCTGCGGAGGGCGCGATCGAGGACGTCTTCGATCCCGACGAACGCGAGCGCCAGCGCCGTGGCCACGCCGGTGATCCGCGTCGGCGGACAGAACGAGCCGGAGCTCCCGAGGGCGAGGCCGACCGCGACGGCGGCGACGAGCGCGCTCGCGGACGCGATTCGCGCGCGCGTCGACGCGCTTCCGAGGACGAGCGCGGCGGCGAACGCGACCAGGTCGAGGTGCCGGACGATCGCGGCGAGCGGGCGGTCGTCGCGCGACGGGGCTTTCGCAGCGGCGATGGGCGCGGCGGCCGGCATCGACGACGCGACGTCGAACGCGGCGACGGCGGCGGGCGGCGCGCGCGGCACGTCGAGCTCGGCGCGCCCGCGGTAGAGCACCTCCTCGATCTCGCCCGTGGCGCTCCGCGCGCGCGCGATGTGCCGGTGTCCGAAGGCGAGATCCTCGAGCACGGGCAGCGCGACGCGCGCCGTAGCGCCGCCCGCCGGGCACCGGAAGCGCGCGCGCACGGCGACGCCGTCCTCCTCGACGAGGTGCGCGCGCTCGAAGGCGCCCGTGCACGGCGCGCCAGACGCGCTGACGGAGATTCGCGCGACCACGGCCGCTGCGATCGCGCTCGAGCCCGCGTCGACCTCGGGCTCCTCGAGCTTGCCGTCGCCGCTCGTGTCGAGCGTCGGCGCGATCGACAGGAGCTCGCCGCGCGCGAAGATGATCTCGAGGCCGAGCGCGTCGCCGGAGAACACGTACTCGCCGCGCGAGAGGCCGACCTGGTGCGCGCGCGCGATCGCCGCGGACGCTGCGATCGCGAGGACGACGCCCACGCCGGCGACGGCGCGCTTCACTCCGGCGGGCAGAGCTTCGCCGCCTCGGCGGCGCCCGTGACGTCGAACTTCGGGTTCTTTGCGAGCGCCTCCTTCACGAGCTTCTCGCCGCCGGCCTTGTCGCCCTGCGCGATGCGGATCGCGCCCGCGTGGTACAGCAGGCGCGCCTCCTTCGTGCCGAGGCGCGTCGCCAGGTCGCTCGCCGCGCGCGCCTCGGGCAGCTTGCCGAGGCGGTAGCTCGCCCACGCGATCGCGTCCTCGGTGTAGATGTCGTCGCGCACCTTCTTCTCGTCGAGGGCGAGCTTGAGCGCCTCGTCGTGGTCCTCGTTCTTCGTCGCGAGGAACTGCGCCAGGGTGCGGCCGTCGCTCTGGCGGCCGCGCTTCTTCACCTCGGCGTAGGCGGCCTCGGCCCCGGCGTGGTCGCCCGCCATCTCCCGCGCGTCGCCGAGGCGCCAGGCCGTCTCGACCAGCGGGCTCGCCTTGTAGGCGCGATCGAGCAGCTCGGCCGCGCGCTTGCCGTCGCCCCGCGCGAGCGCGACGCGGCCCTCGCCGACGAGCGCTTGCGGGTAGTCCGGGACGTCGCGGAGCGCGAGCTCGAAGCCCTTCTCGGCGCCGTCGTAGTCGCCGTCCTCGAGGAACATGACGGCGCCCTGCACGAGCACCCACGCGCCCGACTCGGGCTCGCGCGGGTCCTTCGCGTCGTACGCGTGCTTGATGAGCTCCTTCGCGCCGTCCTCGTCGCCGCGGAGCCAGCGGAGGTGCGAGGCGCGCACGTACGCCGGCAGGTTCGGCTTGAGGTTGTTCATGCGCTGCGCGGCGCTCGTCGCGGCGTCGTAGTCGCCGATCTCCAGCTCGCAGTCGCTGAGCACGCTGAGCGCGAGCAGGTGCTGCGGATCCTTCGCGAGGATCTGCCCCGCGACGTCCTTCGCGTCCGTGAATTTGTGGCTGTTCAAGAGCACGAGCCCGCGCAGCGCCATCGCCTCGCGGCTGCCCGGGTCGAGCTCGAGCGCGACGTCCGCGCACGCGTTCGCGTTGAGATAAAACCCGGGGTCGGCCGACTCGCGCGCCTTCCAGACCCAGCGGCG
>DASYCF010000897.1:0-4168 GCA_036500365.1 Byssovorax sp. | reverse complement strand
CCGTCATCGAGGGGGGAGGGTGCCGCCGCGGATGGCGTAGCGGGTGACGAGGCGCACGCGGCCCGTGACGGGCGGCGCGGTGTGCGCATCCACCGCGCGCAGGAGTGCGGGAGCGTCGACGGGTGACGCGGCGTCGGGCTGCACGCGCACGCCGAGGGTGGGTACTTGGCCGGGCGCGAGATCGAGCTGCACGTGGACGTCGAACGCGGCGCCTTCCGGGCCTCCGACGAGATCGGCGAGCGCGTCGGCGATGCGCGTGAGGAAGTCGGCGAGCGCGCGTGCGTCGACGCGGCCCTCGAGCTCTTGCTCCGAATTGAGAAGCGTCACGCCGCCGAGTTGCACGACGGAGCTCGGGTTCCGGGGCACGCGCTCCTCCGGCGAGTACTTGTGGAACCCGCCCTCGGCGACGTAGGTCCGTGCGTCGACGGGGTTCTCGAATGCCTCGTCGAGCCACACGAGCGAGAACCCCATCGAGGGGGCCGCGCTGGGCACGTCGAACTCGGTTCGCGCTGCGAGCGCTGCGCGGAATCGCTCCCACGTGCTCGCCGTCATCATCACGCTGAAGCCGTCCTCGAGGATCCTCGCGCCATCTTCGGCGACGCCCGGGACGAGCAGGACGAAGTTGCCGGCGATCCGCTCGCCCTTCGACCCCGCCGCGGAGATCGCCGACGGCTCGCGCTGTCCGGCGGACCACACGAGCGCGGCGTCGCAGCGAGGATCGAGCCCGACGAGGAGCGCCACGGCCTGCGCCGGCGGGATTTGCGCGAGCGCCGCGTCGAGCGCGCTCGCCTTCGCGCGTCGCAGCTTGAGGACGATCCGGCTCCCCGCGCCGCCGCCCGCCTCCATGCGCGCGGCGGCGGTGGGCGCCACGATGGTGCGCACGTTGTTCAGCATGCTCGACGCCATCGCCTCGGGCCGCACGAGCTCCGCGCGGCGCCGATCGAGCCACGGCGCCGTCGGAAAGTACGCGTAGTGGCGACCGATCAGCGACAGGAGGCGCACGTGCCCGAGCCGCGAGGCGACGTCGCACTCTGCGCCGCTGCAGATGATCGCGGTGAGGAACGGCCGCTCGATCGGCACGCCCGCGATCGCCTGGCCCGCGATGTAGAGGATGCCGCGGAGGTCCTCGCGAAGGAACCCGGGCCCCGATGGCCCGAGTCGCGTGACGCCGCCTGCTTCGACCACCTTCCCCTCGTGCGCGAAGCGGTGAAGGGTCGCGTAGAGCCCGAGCAGCTCGCGCGGGAAGGCGGCCTCCGCCTCGCCCGCCTCTCGCTTCACCGAGAACAAGATCTCCTTTTGGCCCGCGCCGCGCAGGCCGTCGCTCACGTAGGTCCAGCACGGGACGGGCCCGCTCGCCGACGCGATCACGTGCGAGAACACGCGGACGTGGAGCTTCCCCGAGACCACCTCGACCGTCTCGAGCGCCTGCGCCGTGGAGGATGCCGTCACCCTTCCATCGTAGTTGCGGTCCGCGCGGAAATCGCGCGCTGGTCGTCGGGGCTGACGCCCTCGGGCGCGCACGGTAGAGAGCGCGCGGCATGGAACCCGTCACGTCGCCGATGTCGGAGTGGGAGCAAAGCGAGGCGCGGCGCGTGCTCCTCGGAGACGCGTACAACTCCTTCGGCGACCTGCCGGCCGAGTGGCTGGTCGACGCCGCGCTCGCTGCCGCCGAGGGCGCCGATTTCTCGGTCGCCGAGGCCGCGCTCGACGCGCTCGAGCGGCGGTTCGCGTTCGGCGAGCGCGACGGGCTCGTCGTCGTCGAGCGGCCGGCGCGCGGCGCGGTGCTCGGCACGTACAGGACGGGGCGCACCGACGCCGAAGGCTCGCCGAGGTCGCGCGCGCGCGCCGGTCAGCGCCCGTACGAGACGCGGATCGACGCGCTCGACCCGCCGCGCGGGAGCTGCGACTGCCCCGACTACCTGCGGAGCTCGCTCGGGATCTGCAAGCACCTCTTCGCGGTGATCGCGTCGATCGTCGACCCGTCCGCCGCGCCGCACCGGGCCCCGCGCATCGCTGCGCCGCCGCCCGCGCTCACGTGGGATCCGAGGATCGCACCCACCGGACCGATCGATCGGCTCGAGGGGCTCCGCCTCGCGCCGCCAGCGGGCGGCGACGTGTCCGCCAGCGTCGCGCGGCTCTTCCAGCGCGGCCGCATCCCCGCCGCGCGGCGGACGAGCGGCGCCAAGCGGCTCGAGACCCTGCGGGCGCTCCTGCGCGCCTGCGCCGACGGCTTCGACGCGAGCCCGGCCGCGCGCGCGATCGTCGGCGAAGAGCTCGAGCGGTGCGAGGCGCGCGCGAGCGTCGCGGCGAAGATGCCGTCGCTCCTCGCCGCGCTCGGCTCGCTCGAGCGCACGCTCTACCCCTACCAACGCGAAGGGGTCGAGCGCTTCCTCCGCGACGGGCGACTCTTGCTCGCGGACGACATGGGCCTCGGCAAGACCACGCAGGCGATCGCGGGCTGCCACGCGCTCTTCCACACGGGCCTCGCCGCGCGCGGGCTCGTCATCGCGCCCGCGAGCCTCAAGCCGCAGTGGCTCCGCGAGTGGCAGAGCGCGACCGACGTCCCCGCCGCCGTGGTCGACGGCCGCCCCGGCGCCCGACGGCGCGCCTACGCGGGCCTCGAGCGCGGGTTCTTGATCATCAACTACGAGCAGCTCCTGCGCGACGCGGACGACATCCGCCGCCTCGCGCCCGACGTCGTGGTCCTCGACGAGGCGCAGCGGATCAAGAACTACGCGACGAAGTCCGCCGTCTACGTGAAGGCGCTCACGCCGCGCTTCCGGCTCGCGCTCACGGGCACGCCGATGGAGAACCGGCTCGAGGAGCTCGCGTCGCTGCTCGACTGGATCGACGACGTCGCGCTCGCGCCGAAATGGCGCCTCGTGCCCTTCTACACGGAGCTCCGCGGCGACGGCGGCCGCGGCGCCGCGGGCGCGCGCCACCTCGACACCCTGCGCGAGCGCCTCGCGCCGTGCATGATCCGCCGCCTCCGCAAGGACGTGCTCGGGCAGCTCCCCGCGCGCACCGACACGCGCGTCCCCGTCGAGATGACCGCGCAGCAGCGTGACGAGCACGACGCGCTGACGCCGCTCATCGCGGGCATCACGGCGCGCGCTCGGCGGCGGCCGCTCCGGCAGGCAGAGTTCCTCAAGCTCATGTCGCTGCTCACGCAGCAGCGGATCATCTCGAACGGCCTCGGCCAGCTGCGCTTCGACGAGGTCTGGCCTGCGCTCTCCGGCGCGCGGCCCGAGCCCGCGCTCCTCGACGGGCTCTTCGCGCCCAAGCTCGGCGAGCTCCGTCGCATCGTCGCCGATCTCGTCGTCACGCAGCAGCGCAAGATCGTCGTCTTCAGCCAGTGGCGCCGCATGTTGCGGCTCGCCGCGTGGAGCATCGGCGATCTGCTGGGCGACGAGCTCCGCGCGGTGTTCTTCACCGGCGCCGAGCGCCCGACTCAGCGGACCCGCAGCGTGGTCGACTTCCACGACGATCCGCGCGTTCGTGTGATGTTCCTCACGGACGCGGGCGGCGTCGGCCTGAACCTCCAGCGCGCCGCGAGCGCGTGCGTGAACCTCGAGCTCCCGTGGAACCCCGCCGTGGTCGAGCAGCGCATCGCGCGCATCCATCGCATCGGCCAGTCGCAGCCGATCGACGTCTACAACCTGGTCACCGAGACCGGGATCGAGGCTCGCCTCGCAGCGCTGCTCGGCACGAAGCAGGCGCTGTTCTCCGGGCTCTTCGACGGCACGAGCGCGGAGATCCGCTTCGAGGAGGCGGCGTCGTTCCTCGAGCGCGTCGAGAAGCTCGTCGAGCCGGACGTCGCCGCCGCGCCGCCGCCGCTAGACGCCGAGTCGCGCGACGCGGTCGACGTCCTCGAGCTCGACGCCGTCGAGCGCGCGCCCGAGCCGTCCGAGGCCGCCGTCGCGGACGAGGGCGCGCAGCCGACCGAGTCGCAGCACGTCACGAGCGCCGCGCCGCGCGACCTCGACACGTTCACCGCGCTGCTCGGATCGATCCGTGTCGAGCGCGCGGCCGGTGGCCAGGTCCGCATCGAGGCGCCCGAGGAGGCGATCGCGCCGCTCCTCGCCGCGCTCGCCAAGGTGAGCGAGCTGCTCGCCGCCGCGACCCGTCCGGCGTGAGCGGCTCGTCCACCGGTCGAGGTCACGTCACA
>DASYCF010000896.1:0-5109 GCA_036500365.1 Byssovorax sp. | reverse complement strand
TGCAATGGATGACGACGAACGGCCGATGGCGGCGCGTCGCGATCGCGTGCAGCGCCCGGGCGACGAGCTCCTTGCCCGTGCCGGTCTCGCCGCGGACGAGGATGCTCGCCGTCGAGTCCGCGACCTGCGCCACCGTGGCGAGCAGCGCGAGCATCGCCGGGTCCTGCGTCACGATCCCCTGGAAGTCGTGCCGCGCGAAGAGGCCGCGCTCGAGCGCGTCGCGCTGCCGCACGAGGTCGTCGCGCTCGATCGCGCGCGACAGGAACAAGCCAGCGACCTCGGAGAACTCGCTCAAGAAGCGCTTCGCGTCGGCGGCGAAGCCGGCCGCGCCCTGCTTCTCGAGGTAGACGACGCCGACCACCTGATCGGCGTTGGAGAAGGGCGCGACGAGCACGTGCCTTCCCGCGAGCGCCGCGACGCTGTCGCCGAGCTCGCCGCCCGCCGCCGGCAGCGCGACCGTGTCGATCTGCTCGCGCTTGTCGATCGCGAGGCGGACGAGCGAGCGGCTGAACTGACGGACGTCGGCGCCGAGGTCCTCCTCCGCGCCAAAGCGCACGTCGAAGCGCTGTTCGAACGCGTCGCCGGTGCGGACGACGATGAAGCCGCGATCGGCCTCGGTGAGCTCGACGACGCGGCGGAGGAGCACCTCCGCCGTGTGAGCGCCGTCCTCCCGCAGGAGGACCTTCGCGATCGACAGCAGCGCCGGGTAGAAGTCCACGGTCGCGCGCGAGCATAGACCAGCGCGGTCGAGCGCGGTGTTCAGTACGGGTTCTTCGGCACGGTGACCCCGGCCGTGGAAGGGGCGTCGGGCGGGCGCGCGGATGAGCCGCCGCGCCGCCTCGGGTCGCGCGGCGCGTCGACGTGCACCTCCGGGATGGCCACGTTCGCGCTCTGCGCGGCGCTCTGCGCGGTGGCCACGGACGACGACGCGGGCGCGACGGCGAGGAGATCGACGCTCACGGTCTCGGGCGCGTCGTCCGAGAGGTCGATGGTCGACGTCGCGTAGCCCTCCGCGCTGACGACGACCCGCGTGTGCGCGCCGGTCGCGGGCCGCGCCACGCTCTGATCGCCGGCCCCCGCGAGCGCGCCGCCGACGACCACGCGCGCCGACGCGGGCGTCACGTGGAGCGCGACGACGGCCGAGCGCGCGGCGACGGCGGCGGCGTCGGTCGACCGGCGCGAGAGCGCGAAGAGCGTCGCGGATCCCGCGAGCAGCACGGCGGCGCCGACGAACGCCCACACCATCGCCCCGGACCGCGCCTGCGCCGTCGGCCCCGTGATCGCGGGCGTCGCGAGGTTCACGTGGTTCGCCGACGGCGTGTGGACGGGCACGTCGCCCGTGCGCGGCTGCGACGGCGGCGGCTGGCTCAGCGAGGCGGGCGGCGCGCCGCCGACCGACGTGATGCGCCGCCGCGCCGCGTCCATGCGCGCGCCGCAGCGGTCCCGCACGAGCGCCGCGACGTGGCCGCTCGTGACGACGCGCCCGTTCCGCGCGAGGAACTCCTCGAGCGCGAGCGAGAAGACCTCGGCCGTGGCGAAGCGGTAGACGGGATCGCGCGCGAGCGCCGTCATCACGATGTGCTCGAGCTCGGGCGGGCAGTGCTGCACGACGCTGCGCGGGCTCGGCGCGCGGCCCTGGGCGATGAGCTGGAGCACCTGCACCTCGTGCGCGCCGACGAAGGGCCGGGTGCCCGTGATCATCTCGAAGAGCACGACGCCGAGCGCGTAGACGTCCGAGCGCCGATCGACGGCCGCGCCCGTCACCTGCTCGGGGGACATGTAGCTGATTTTGCCCTTCAGCTCGCCGGTGCGCGTCGCCTGTCCGCCGAGGCCGAGCGCCTTCGCGATGCCGAAATCGACCACCTTCACCGTGCCCTCGCGCGCGACCAGGATGTTCTGCGGCGAGACGTCGCGGTGGATGAGCGCGAGGTGCCGCCCCGACTCGTCGCAGAGCTCGTGCGCGGCGTGGAGGCCGCTCGCAGCGTCGGCGGCGATGCGCGCGGCGATCTCGAAGGGCAGCGCCTCGGCCTTGCCGCTCGCGCGGAGCACGCGGTGGAGGGGCTCGCCGTCGACCCACTCCATGACGATGAACAGCGTGCCGCGCTCCTCGCCGAGGTCGAGCACCTCGACGACGTTGCGGTGGTGGATCTGCGAGGCGAGCTCGGCCTCGTTCAGCAGCGCGCGCTCGGCCTCGGGGTCCGCGGCGACGGCGGCGGTCAGCGTCTTGACGGCGACGATCTTCTTGAAGCCGCGCGTGCCCTCCATGCGCGCGGCGAACACGCGGCCCATGCCGCCTTCGCCGATCGGCGCGATGAGCTCGTACCGGCCGAGGCGACGACCGGGCGCGAGCTCGTCGGGTTCGTCGTAGAGGCCCATGGCGTGCCGCGGCGCGGCGGCGGCCGCGCGCGCCCGCGAGGATACCGCGGCGCGGGCGGCGCATGGCGTACGATGAGCGACGATGCGCGCCCCCGTCGTCGCCGCTGCCCTCGGTCTGGTCGTCGGCGCGGTCGCTTGCTCGCTCGGCATCGACGAGTCGGAGGTGCGGCGCGGCGAGGGCGGCGCCGGCCAGGGCGGGGCAGCGGGCACGAGCACACACGCGGCCACGTCGTCCGGCGGCGCCTCGTCGACGAGCGCGACTCACGCGGGGCCGACCACCGGCGCGATGACCACGACGGGCTCGCTCTCGTCGACCGCGCACACGACCGGCAGCGGCGGGGCGTCGACGACGTCGATCTCGAGCTCGACCTCGACCGCGACCTCGACGAACAGCGGCGCGGGCGGCTTCTGCGGCGACGCGACATGCGACGCGAGCGAGACCTGCACGAGCTGCCCCGGCGACTGCCCGTGCGGCGCGACCGAGTACTGCGCGAGCGGCTCGTGCGCGGCGTGCAACGCGACGTTCCGCCTCGACGTGCCGAGCTCGCTCGCGGGAGCCGACCTGAGCCTCCACGGCCGGCAGCTGTTCGCCGGGACGATCGACGCGACGAGCGGGCACGTCGAGGTGCAACAGGTCGACGTGTGCGCCGCGACGCGCGACGCAGCCGACGTGTCGCCCCCCGGCTCCGTCGCCGCGTCGGAGGTGCACACCGCCGGGCTCCTGAACGGGGCGGTCGTGTCGGCCGTGTACGCGCCCGGCACCGATCCTGGCGCTGCGCTCGTAGCCGGCGTCGACCCCGGGCCGACGACCGCGTTCACGAAGACGAAGAACCCGTCGACGCTCAAGGACGACCTCCGCGCGATCGCGTCGGCGAGCAACGGCCTCTGGATGGCGCACGGCACGCAGGGGCGCAGCCCGAAGAACTGGATCGTCTACGGCGACTCGCAGCAGCTCTGCACGCTGTCGGGCGCGCTCGACGACGCGTTCGGCTACGGCATGGCGGCGCTCGGGACGAAGCTCTACGCGGGCGCGATCACGGGCGCGTCGACCATCCGGATCGCGACGTTCGACACGTCGACGTGCGCGCCGTGCGCGTGCGCGCCGACGGCGACCCTGCCGGACCTCGCCGTCGGCGGCGACTCGACCTCGCTCTACGCGATGCTGGCGACGTCGAGCGGCCTCTACCTCGGCGGCACGGCCTCGAACGACGGCGTGAGCTACTACGCGTTCGTCGTGCTCGTCGACCCGTCGACGGGCGCGGTCACGCAGAGCTACGAGTCGACGCCAGGCGCGACGCTCGCCGCGTTCACGACGCTCGCGACCGACGGCGCGTCGATCTTCGCGGGCGGGTACACCGGCTACGACGGCGACGACCTCACGACGGCTGCGTCGCTCATCGTCGCGCTCCCGCTGACGCTCGGTGCGGTCTCGTACAGCATCGCGCCGAGCTACGCGCACGCGTGCGTCGGCCTCGCCGCCGACGCCGACGCGATCTACGCCGAGCTCGATCGGGCACCGGGCGCGACGATCACCCGGTGCCTCAAGCAGGCGGGCGGCTGCCCGTAGCCGCTACTGCGACGTGAGCACGGCCTCGTCGGCGAACTCGAAGCTGAGCCCCCCGTTCGAGCCGGCGCCGAAGTCGTCTTGATCGTTGTCGCACACCGTCCAGCTCAGGCCCTGGTCGAGGCTGAAGCGATAGACGTACCTGTACGTGCCGACCGCGGGCAGGTTGAACGTCGCCTGGTACTCGTCGTTGTTGCCGCACGCGACGCCGCACGTCGTGTTGTACGTCGCGTTCGTCCACGTCCAGCCCGCCTCGTACTCGGGGTTCGCGCTCGCCGGCCCATAGCCGAGCTGCGCGCGCACGTTCGCGTTCGCGCTGCCCGTGCCCGTGATGCCGCTCTCGAACAAGCGGCCGAACACCGTCTGCGCCGAGCCGCTCGCACCGCTGAGCGAGAGCGGGAACTGCGTGTCGCAATAGTCCGCCTCGAGCGCGGCGCCCGACTCGTTCTCGATGTTGCACGCGCAGCCGGCGGTCGCCGACGCCGAGTTCCGCGGGTTGGGCGTCGCGGTCGCGAAGTCGCCCGTGTTGTTGTTCAGATCGCCGCAACCCGAGAGCGCGCGGAAGTCGGCCGTCGTCGAGCTCGGCGCAGGCGCCGTGGCCGCGCCCTCGAAGCAGCTGGCCGTCGCTCCGTAGCCCACGAAGTCGACGATCGCGCCGCCGGTCGGGCACGCGCCCGTGAGCGCCGTCGCGTTGTTCGTAAGCGCGACCTTCCCCGCGGTCGCCGCCATCGCGATGGTGCCCGTCGCGTCAGGCGGGGGAAGCACGAGGAACGTGCCGGTGCTCCCGCCGCCCTCCTGCACGAGGTAGTAGCCGCCGGCGGGGATCGACACGTTGCTGAGCGCGGTCTTGCTCCACGTCGTGCCCGTGCCGGACGCGTACTGCACGGCCCAGCCGTTCACGTTCACGCCAACGCTGCCGCGGTTGTGGAGCTCGATGAAGTCGTTGCCGTAGGTCGGGCTCGCGCCGCCGCCGCCGCCGTACACCTGGCTGATCACGACCGAGCCGTCGCAGATGTTCGGGCTCACGGTCGCGAAGCCCGTCGGCTGGGTGAACTGCGCGGGGAGCGCGATGCCGGAGGCGCTCAGCGCCGCCGTGGTCACGCGGATTTGGTACGTGCGGTTCACGAGCAGGCCCGGCGCCGCGGTGAACGTAGCGGTCGCGTTCCCGT
>DASYCF010000895.1:0-2390 GCA_036500365.1 Byssovorax sp. | reverse complement strand
CCTCGGCTACAACAACGAGGCGGCGGAGCTCGCGCCCGACGGCCTGCGTCAGAACGTGTTCTACACGCCGGAGTCGGCGCAGTTCTACTTCGCCGCCGTCGCCTACCTCGACGCGATCTACGACAAGGCCGAGGCCTCGCTGACGAAGAAGAGGGGCACCGCGCTGGCGCTGCCCCGCTTCGGCCGCGGCTTCTAGCCCAGCCCGCAAAACTCCGTCGCGCGGGCGGCGTCGAGCTCGTTCGTTGGCGCCTCGGGGCGATGCGTGGTCTCATTTCACCATGCGCATCGCTCCGCTCGTGCTGCTCGCCGCCGCGTTCGCGCTCGATCCGGCCGTCGCTCGAGCGCAGACGCCCCCGTCGAACGCGTCCGACGCGTCCGACGCGTCCGACGCGGTCAATCCGTGGCAGAGCGAGCCCGCGCCGGGCGACAAGCCGGTGACGGGCGTCAACGTCGGCGATTCGGTCGACCCCTGGCAGGACTCCGGCCCCCCCGAGGTCCGCATCGGCAAGGCGCGACGCGGGCGCAAGCAAGGTCCGCAGCGCGCGACGCCCGAGCGCAAGGCCGTCCCCGCATACGTCCCGGCGAAGGGTCAGGCGAAGAAAGGAGCCAGGGTGAACCCCGACGCCCCGATCGCTTGGTTCCCCGGCTTCCTTCGGCTCGAGAACGGGACGACGCGCATCTTCCTCGAGATCTCGAAGCACGTGGAGATCACCGAGCACCGCGCCGAGGGCCGCGTCACGTACCGCCTGAAGGGCGCCGGCGTGCCCGAGCGCGTGAACCGCATGCCGCTCGTCACCGCGTGGTTCCCGACCGCGATCGCTCGCGTGCAGCTCGTCCCCGCCGGGCCGGACGCGGACCTCGTCATCGAGCTCAAGCGGCCGAGCGAGAGCGCGTACCGCGTGCTCGACACGCCGCGGGGCATCGTGCTCCAGGTCGATTTCCCGCCGCTCCCCGGGACCGAGGGCGCGCCGCCGCCGCCGCCCGCGGCGCTCGGCTCCACGTCGACGCAGCTGCCCGGCGCCGCACCCTACTGAGCGCTCGTGGTTGACCGAGCCGCGTGAAGCGGCGCGCGCTCGTCGCCGTGTGCGCGATCACCGTCGCGACCGCGGCCCGCGCCGAACCGAGCCCGATCGCGGCCCGCGACGTCGGAGCCGCTGGGATCGATCCTGCGCCCGACACGCTCACCTTCCGCGCCGACGTGCTCGAGGTCGACGGAGAGCGCGTCGCGTTGAAGGGCGGCGTCGTCGTCGGCGTCGGGCGATATCGGCTGCGGTCCGACGCGCTCGAGGTCTCGCGCGACGCAGGGTCCGTGACGGTCGTCGGCGCCGCGCACCTCGCGCCTTGTCGATGCGCCGATCCGCCGGTGACGCTGGGCGTCTCGTCGGCGCGCGTCGACGCGGACGGCGACGTGTCGCTGTGGTTTCCGCGCGTCGAGATCGCGCGCGTGCCGGTCTTCGCGCTCCCGTGGATCGAGCTCCGCGCGCCCGGAAAGCCAGGCCTCCTGCCGCCGATCGTCGAGCTCCGCGGAGCCGATGGCGCGCTGCTCGGCGGCGGCGCGCGCCTCCCCCTCGGCGCGGGGTCGGGGACGGCGGAGCTCTCGCTCGCGGGCTTCACCGCCGGCGGCGTGGAGCTCTGGGCGAGCGTCGAGACGCCGCGCACGTCGACGCGTCTCCTGTTCGACGAGCGAGCCGGCGAGCGCGCGGTGGCCGTCGCGCGCGGCGCGATCGGGCGCGAAGACGACGCGGGCCCGGCGCTCACGTGGGACGTCGACGCGCTGCGCGGCGGGCGCGCCGTCGCGATGACGCCGGATCTCTTGGACGCGACGCGGCCGTCCGACACGGCGGCCGAAGAGGCCGCGCTCGCGTCGGGCGGGGCGGCGTCGAGCCTCGTGTCGGCGGGCGTCGTCGCGCGCGGGCTGCGAGGTGACGGCGAGCTCCTCGCCGGTCCGCGCGTCGGCGCTGGGCTCGGCGCGCCGCTCGGTCGCTCGGCGACGATCGACGGTCGCGTCGACGTCGCCGTGCTGGCTGCCTCGATGCCTGGCGCCTGCGCGGCGCCGACGGTCGCAGGGTGCGCGGCGTCGCTCACGCCAGCCGACATGGCGATCGCGGACGGCGTGCTCGGGGCGACGATCGATCCGCGCGTCGCGCCGCTCGAAGCGCACGTCGAAGCCCGCGCGCGCGCGCGAGCCGCGAGCGAGGCCGACGACGCGTCCGCGCGCGAGGTCGCCGCGTCGGCGGTGACGTCGCTCGGGCTCCCGTTCGTGCGCCGCTTCGCCGCGGCCGAAGGGAGCGCGCCGCTCGCGCACCTCGTCGATCCCGTCGTCGAGGCCGGCGTCGCGATCGGCGATCGCGCGTCGAGCGCGGGCGCCCTCTCGACCCTCGCGGCGCCGT
>DASYCF010000894.1:0-5470 GCA_036500365.1 Byssovorax sp. | reverse complement strand
GGCGACAAGATCTTCGTCGGCGTCGGCGCCTCGCTCGAGCTCGCGCACGTCGTCGGCCACGCGCTGCGCTTCGGCCTCGGCGTGAACACGACGATCGTCACGACGATGACGCAGGACAAGCGCGCGTGCGTCGCCGCGCCTTGCCCGGCCGACTCGGTGGCGGGGCCCGACGCGGCGCACCCCGGGGTCGGCGTCACCAACCCCGGCTTCCCGACGCTGCACGGAGGGGGCGCGTTCGTGACGAGCTCCGCGTCCGTCGGGGTGGACCTGTGATCGCGCGCGCGTTCGTCGTCGCGTTCGCGCTGGTCGCCGTCGCGCGGGCCGCGCGCGCCGACGTGCCGGGGATGTTCGGCCCGAGCCCGACGAGCGCCGGGCTCGCGCGGGCCGACGTCGCCGACCCGCTGCCGACCGACGCGCCTCGTCAAAACGCCGGCCTGGCGTCGGAGCCCGGCCTCCGTCTCGCGATCGCGTACGGATACGCGGGGCTCCACCTCCAGATCGACGACGCGGTCGCGCCGCTGGACGACGCGGGCGGCGTCACGCTGTCGGCGCAGTACGCGAAGGCGGTCGAGCCCTGGCTCGCGATCGGCGGCGCGGCGTCGGTGCATTTGCCCGATCGCTACCTCGCGAAGATCTCGTTCGAGCCCGCGTCGCAGCCGCAGCTCCTCCTCTACGGCGCGGCGCTCGATCGGGCGAGCTTCGATTTCGTCGTCGCGGCGCGCCTCGGCGGCGCGTCGATCGGCGGCGGCGTGGCGATGAGCGCGAACGTGAACGGGCTGACCACGTTCGACCTCGCCCAAGACGCGCGCGGCACCTACGCCGACGGCGGCGCCGACGTCGCGCTGCAGTACCGCGCGACGCCGATCGCCGGGGTCTCGTGGAAGATCGACGAGCTCGCCCGCGTCGGCGCGAACTTCCGCGGGCCGGTGTCGACGGAGCTCGACCTCGAGAGCGTCGACACCATCGCGGTCACCGGCAACCCGCTGAACGGCGCGACGAACGTGTTCGCCTCCGGGATCGCCGGCTTCGATCCCGCGCGCGCCGATCTCGCCGTCACGATCACCCCGTTCGCTGGGCTGCGCGCGATGCTCGCGTTCGAATACGCCGCGTGGGGCGGCGCGCCGCGGCCCGTCGCCGACGTCTCGATCTCGCTCGCGCTCGACACGACGCCGAGCGCGCGGCGCATCGTGTTCGCTGATCCAGCGCTCCGTGACACGCTGTCGCCGCGCCTCGGCGTCGAGCTGACGAGGCCCCTCGGCTCGGCCGGCAGGGCGTGGACCGTGCGGGCGGGCTACTCGTTCGATCCGTCGCCGGTGCCGAAGCAGTCGGGCTTCACGAGCTACGCAGACGCCGATCGACACGAGATCGCGCTCGGGGCCGGCCTCGCCCTCGGCAAGTGGCTCGACGTCGCGTGGTCGATCGACGCGGCAGGGCAGCTGCACCTCCTCGACGCGCGCTCGTTCGAGAAGCCGGACCCGTCGCTCCCGCGCGCGAGCTACGACGTGTCGGGCGCGATCGGCTACGGCGCGATGGGCCTCACCGCGGTGCTGCCGTGAGGCGTGCGCGCTCGTTCCTGCCGTGGGCGCTCGCGGCGGCCGCCGTCCTCGCGCCCGCGTGCGGTCTGCTCGGCGGGTCGGAGTCGACGCCGCCGCCCGTCGACGGCATCGACGACTTCGGCGACGCGACGCCGATCGAGCTCTGCGTCGGCGGCGCGCGCGCGGTCACGCCATCGCAGGCGGCGGGCCTCGCGGGGTCGCTCTGCGTCGACGACGCGCGCCCGCCGCCCGCCTGCGACAGCGACGCCGACTGCGACGGCATCGAGCGGTGCACGTGCGGCGTGTGCCTGGTCGACGCCTGCGAGGGGGCGTCGTGCGGCGATGGGCGGGTCTGCGCGGGCCAGCGTTGCACGACGCCGTGCTCGGTCGACCTCGACTGTGAGGACGGCGAGCGCTGCGTCACCGGCGGCTGCGCGCGCGCGTGCACGACGAGCGACGCCTGCCACGCCGGCGAGACGTGCGACACGCTGTTCGACGCGTGCGCCGTCACGCTCTGCGGAGGCGCGATCGAGTGCGCGCCCGGCGCGACGTGCACCGCCGAGGTCACCGTCTTGGACCAGCGCGAGCCCGACCTCGTCACGCCGGGCCCCGGGGGGCTCGCGTTCGTCGAGCTCGTGAGCGCAGCGGGCGAGCGAGCGATCGGCCGCGCCGCGATCGGCGACGACACGCACTGGTCGCTCGAGCCGACCGAGCCCGTCCTCGCGAGCGCGGGCGCGCCTGCCGCCCTCGTGACCGGCGATCACGTGGACCTCTGGTTCGAGGCGGCGGCCGGCGTGTCGCACGCGACGAGCGACGACGGCGGGCGCACGTTCGCGATCGGCGCCGCGCCCACGCTCACGCCGACGGAGCCGTGGGAGCGCGGCTTCGTGGGCTCGCCGTCCGTCGTCGTGTTCCTCGGGCGCACCCTGCTCTTCTACGAGGGTGGCCCGCGCGCGGGCATCGGCGTCGCGGAGATCGGCGCCGACGGCGTGGCGACGCGCCTCTCGAGCGCGCCCATCGCGACGCCCGCGAGCGTGACCGATCCCGAGCTCTGGCGCGGCGTGACCGAGGTGCGCGCGCCGCACGCCGTCGTCTTCGCAGACGCGCTGCGGGTGTATTTCACCGGACGCGGCGTCGAGGCCAGCGACGCGATCATCGACGACGCCGGCACGCCGGCCGACGCGAACGACTCCATCGGCATGCTGGCGACGCGCGATGTCGTGACGTGGTTCGTCGCGCAGAGCGACCCGGTGTACGCGCGCGTGACCAACCTCCGCGCGTACCTCGGCGAGAGCGAGGCGTCGGTCGTCGACACGCCGGGCGGCGCGGCGATCGTGTTCGTGACGTCGGACGCGACGGGCGCGCTGACCAACGGCCTCGCGTACGCGGGCGCGCCGTAGCTACTGCAGGTCGAACGCGATCGTGTAAGGCCCCGCGTCAGCGGCCGTCGAGCCGTCGGCGAACACGGAGTACTTGGTGGCCGCGACGACGGCGAACGCGATCGTCTCGATCGCGCCGGCGCCCGGTTGGTCGGAGCAGCCGAGCTGCGTGCTCGTGACCGACGAGGTGCACGAGCCCGAGCGCGCATAGAGCTGCGCGTCGAACTCCGGCGTGAGCGTGACGGTGAGCATGCCGTCGGCCGAGGGCGTGACGCCGTAGACGATCTCCTTCGTGCCGGACGCGGCGCACGTCCCGGTGCCCTTGTACTGCGCGCCCGCGATGGACGTGTCGCCGCCCGCGGTGATCGTCTGGCCGGGGTCGATCGCGATCGCGTTACCGGGGCACGTGTCGCCCGGGACGCCGACGTCGAGGTGCAGGCTCAGCGCGAACATGCCCTCGGCGCCCGGCTTCGCGTCGACGAAGATCCAGATCGGCGTCGCCGTGATCGCCTCGAGCGTGAGCGTCTCCTCGCCGCCGGCGCCCGTCGCGTCGACGCAGCCGAGGCTCACGCCCGCGGCGCAGTCGCCCGTGCGCGCGTAGAGCACCGGGTCCGTCGACGCGACGCCCGTGACGCGGACGGTGAGCGTGCCGCTGCTCATCGGCGTCACCTCGTAGACGATCTCGCGCGCGCCCGCGCCGCCGCAGCGGTCCGCGTTGTCGTCGGCGCCGGGCGCGTTCGTCGCGCCGACGGCGGTGTCGTTGCCGATCGCCACCGAGAGCGGCTCGCCCGGGCACGCGCCGACGGGCGTCGCGCCGCCCGCGCCGCCGGTGGACGAAGAAGAAGAGGAGGTGGACGAAGAGGACGACGCGCCGCCGCCGCCCGTCGCGGCGGTGCTCGTCGACGCCGCGCCGCCCGCGCCATCCCCGCCCGACCCTCCGCTCGACGAGCTCGACGACGACGTGGTCACGCCGCTCGAGCTGCTCGATGACGTCGACATGAACGTGTCGCACGCCTGGCCCGTCTCCTGGTTCAGGCACGGGCCGAACGACGCGCCGTCGGCCGCGCACGTCTTCGAACCGTTCTCGTCGTCGAAGCAGCGGCAGAAGATCACGCTCGCCGGATCGCACAGCGCCGTCGTCGCGGCCGCCGTCGCCGTGTCGGACCCGCCGCCGCACGCCACGAACGCGCCGAGGAGGAGCGCGGCGAGCGCGAACGTGGCCGAACGCAGCAAGGTGGTCGCACGCCGCGCGCGCGCGCCCGCCGCGACCGCGATCGCCGCCGCGACGATGGTCGGCGCGCTGCCGGGCTCCGCCTGCGCGACGGCGCACCCGCCCGACGCAGGCGGGCTCGCCGGCGCGCAGACCCCAGAGAGCCCGCCGCGGGGCGTGGGATCGCACGCCGCGCCGCGGTTCGCCGGGTAGATCGTGCACGCGCCGGCGATGTCGTCGGTCGAGAGCGTGCGCTCGCTCGTCGTCCCCTCGGTGTAGTCCGCGAACATGGTCGCCCCGGGCAGCGGCGTGTGCGCGAGCCCGATGAAGTGCCCGATCTCGTGGGTGACGATGCTCTGCAGATCGTAGTCGGCGCCTTCGTCGCCGGTCGTGAACGCGTTGTACGCGGAGTTCAGCTCGATGTCGGCGTCCCAGATCTCGCCCGAGCTCGGGTCGAACGTGACCGTGGTCTTGGCGATGTTGTCGTCGACGCCGTCGAAGGTCCATTTGTCGTCCTGGAACATGACGACGTTCGCGTTCGGGCCCGACGGGTCGTACGACGGCACGTGGCAGCTCGCGTCGGCGAGCTGCGAGAAGGCGATGCTGGCCTCGCCGCCCGCGCACGCGAGGTCGCTCCATGTGACGAACGCGGTCTGGATGACGGGGCGGACGGCCGACATCGGGAGGTTCGCCGTGCCGTCCTCTTGAACGCTGAAGCCGACACAACCGCCCCGCCAGAAGAGCGGCGCGCCGGTCGTCTTGCAGTTGTTCTCGTCGACCGGACAGTCGTCCGAGCACGTCGTGCTCCGACAGAACGCCCGCGCGTCCCCCGCCGCGACGACGCACGCGACCGCGACGGCCGCGCAAGAAGCAACGCGGCGCGCCGCCGAGGCGCTCCGGCTGTGGCGAGGCCGACCCATGCCCCGATGTTTCGGCACCTTGGCGCTCGTGGCAAGGCCGCGCGCGAGGGGCGCCTGGATCACGCGGTGCCGAGCCACTATGCTTCGCCGGCTGTGCTTCGTTGGCCGACCAGCTCGAGCGCGGCGCGCGCGCGCGTCGTCATCCTCGCCTTCGCGGGCGGGCTGGCCGCCGTCTTCGCCGCGTGCTCGCCGGACGGCGGCGGCGGCGCGGGCGGCGCAGGCGGCGGCGGCGCCCAGAGCGACGGCGGCGGCGGCTGCTCGATCGTGCCGCAGCCCGAGTTCGTGCTGACGATCCGTGGCGCTGCGGGCACCGTCCCCCACGACACGAAGATCGAGGTCTCGTGGAGCGGCGGCCTCTGCGGCCCGTTCGCGCTCGACGATCCGATGACGTGGCTCCCGCTCGACGTGTCGAACCTCGTGTGCGAC
>DASYCF010000893.1:0-2328 GCA_036500365.1 Byssovorax sp. | reverse complement strand
CGACGGGCTCCTGCTCAGCGGCTCGCCGTGCGGCGTGTACGAGCGGCTCGACTGGATGAAGCCCGTCGCGGACTGGGCGCTCGGCGCGGCAGCGGACGGCACGGGCGTGCTCGGCGTGTGCTTCGGCCACCAGCTCCTCGGCCAGGCGCTCGGCGGCTCGTGCGTGAAGAACCCGAACGGCCGCGAGATCGGCACGCGGCACATCGAGCGCGTCGTCGACGATCCGCTCTTCGACGGGCTCGACGCGCGGTTCTCCGCGAACGTGACGCACGTCGACTCGGTCGTGCGCGCGCCACGGGGCGCCGCCGTGCTCGCGAAGAGCGACCTCGATCCGCACCACGCGCTCCGCTTTTCGCCCACGTGCTACGGCGTGCAGTTCCACCCCGAGATCGACGGCGACGTCATGCGCGGCTACGTCGAGGCGCGCCGCGCGATCCTCGCAGACGAGGGGTTCGACGTCGACGCGATGCTCGCTGCGATCGACGACGCGCCCGCCGGCCGCGCCACGCTGCGCAACTTCGTGCGTCACGTCGTCCGCTGAAGAGATGGCCCCCGAGGCGACCGCGGTCGTATGGGCGCTGCCCGCGCCGGGATTCGACCCGTGGGCGCGCCTCGGCGGCTTGTCGCTCATCGCGCGTGCCGCGCTCACGCTCGCGTCGGCGCGCGTCCCGTCGCCGCCCGGCGAGCGTCGGGCGCCGATCGTGATCGTCGTCTCTCCCGACGACGAGGCGGACGTCACGTGGTTGCAGGCCACCCAACGACCGATCTGGCCCACGAAGATCGTCACCGCGGCCTCGCCCGCGGAGGCCGCGCGCGCGCTGCTCGGTGACCTCGGTCCCGAGATCGCAGCCCCGTTCGTCCTCGCGCCCGCGTACGTCGCCGGCCCGCGCGGCGTCGACGAGGCGGTCCTCTCCGCTGCGGTCCCGGCCGGCGCGATCGGCGTTCGCGTGCGCGCCGGCCGCGCGGCCGACGGGCCCGTCCTCGCGAGCGCGGCGCTCCTCGAGGCGATCGCGGCGCGCGACGACGCGACGCTCGACGACGCCCTCGCCGCGCTCGACGTGCCGTCGCTCCCGGCCGTCGGCTGGTGCGAGCGCGTCGACACCGAGGCCGGCCGCCGCGCCGCGTTCCGCGAGCTCTTCGAGGCGTGCCGAAAGCCCGTCGACGGCATCGTGTCGACGAACCTCAACCGCCACGTCTCGATCTGGATCTCGAAGCGCATCGTCGACCTGCCGATCTCGCCGAACGCCGTCACGATCGTCACGTTCTTCATCGGCGTCGCGGGCGCTGCGCTCTGCGCGCGCGGCACGTACGCGGGCTTCCTCGCCGGGGCCGCGTGCATGCAGGCGAACTCGATCCTCGACGGCGTCGACGGCGAGCTCGCGCGCGTCCGCTTCCAGCACTCGAAGATCGGCCAATGGCTCGACACCATCGCCGACGACGTGTCGAACGCGCTCTATTACGTTGGCATCGGCGTCGGTGCGTTGTCTTCGAAGTACGCGCCGTGGTCTACGGTCGCGTGCGCCGTCGCCGTCGGCGCGCTCGTGCTCACGGTCGCGCAGTACTACGTCGAGCTCGTGCGGCTCGGGTCGGGCGACTTCTACGCGCTCGGCGTCGGGGCGAAGAAGGGCGGGCTCGGCGCGCGCGTCGTGTCGCTGCTCGAGCGCGTCTTGAAGAAGGACCTGTTCCTGTTCCTCTACCTCGTGCTCGCCGTCTTCGGCGTGCTGCCCGCGGCGCTCTTCGTCGCGGCGCTCGGCCACCTGACGGCGCTCGTCGGCGCGACCTCGACGACGCTGCGGCGCGCCTTCAGCGGCCGAGCGCGAGCATGACGAGCAGCAGCACGATGACGCCGAACGCGACGCCGCCGCCCGCGGCGATGATGACGAGGTTGCGCTGCGCGGCGAGCGCGGTGAAGAGCTTGTCTTTGCTCGTGGCGGCCATGCCGTTGCCGTTGTCGTAGTCGCTGCGGCGGCGCTGGAACTGGCCCTGCGCGCGGTCGGCGGCGCGGCGGCCGTGCGCCCGGTAGCGGACGGCGCGGAGCTCGCGAAGGGCACCGTCCATCTGGCTCGAGAGCACGTTCGCGTTCTGCGTCCGCTCGTCGCGCTCGCGCTTGAGGCACGCGTCGACGATGGCGCACACGCTCGGCGGCAGATCGGTCTTGCGCGTGACGACCGGGTCCGACTCCTGCGTGAGGATGCGGACCATGAGCGCGTTGTAGTTCGCGGCCTGGTGCGGCAGCGTGCCGGTGAGCGCCTCGTAGAGGACGACGCCGAGCGACCAGATATCGGCGCGGCCGTCGATGTCCTCACGCCCGCCGGCCTGCTCGGGGCT
>DASYCF010000892.1:0-1627 GCA_036500365.1 Byssovorax sp. | reverse complement strand
GGCAAGGGCGAAGGATGCGGCGCGAATCACGGAGCGGGCGAAGACGCGGTGGCGAGCATGCGCGTGACCTCGGCGCGCGCGAACCCGTGTGGGTAATCGGCGAGGTAGCGCGCCGCCTCTTTGCGCAGGCGAAGGACCGCGCCCGTGTCCTCCAGGAGCCGCAGGCGATCGACACGGGCGGTCTCGACGAGGGGCGACGCCGGGTACGTCCGCAGGAGGTCGTCGATGAGCGCGAGGGCGCGGGCGCTGTGATGCTGTGCGCGCTCGGCCATCGCGCCGGCGAGGAGCGCGTTCTCCTTGGCGAGGGTGCTCGTCGGCGACTCGAGGGGCGGGGGCGCGGAGGGCGCTGCGCCTGACGCAGGCGATGTCTCTGGCAGCTCGGTCGGGGCCGCGGGCTGCGGCACGATCCACGTGTCGCCGCCGACCAGTACATGCTCCCGCCCGTCCGCGACGACGGCGACGCGCCCTTCGCTCACCGAGACGCGCGTGACGGCCCGCGCTCCCGGCGATGCGACGCGCTCGACCGAGAACTTCGTGCCGTGCACGACGACGAGGGCGTCGTCGGTGCTCACGCTGAGCTCATCGTCCGGAGCGAGCTTGGGGACCGAGAGCTCCACCTTCCCCGCCGAGAGCTCGATGCGATCGTGACGCTTGCTCCTCGATCCACCGGGCGAGCGATGGAAGCGAAGCCGCGCGGACCCGCCGATCTGCACAGTCGCTCCGTCCGAGAGCGTGGCCGAAGCGCGGGCGCCCTCGCCGGTGCGAAGCTCGTCACCCTCGGCGAGCGGCGCGCTCCTCGGTCCGCCGATCGCGCGGACCGCGCCTTCGTGGACGAGCAGAGCCTCGCCCTCGACGCCGACGATCCCGGCGCCGTCTCGCGACGCGCGGCGCTCGTGCCAGGACGCGACGCCGACCCCGGACAGGACGGCGAGGACGGCCGCGGCGCACGCCACGGTCGCCGCGCGCGCGAAGACGCGGCGACGACGGGCGCGAGCAAGCGAGGCCTTTTGAGATCGCACGTGCTGGCCCTCGATGGCTTCCACGGTGCGCTCGCGAAGCTCGCGCGCGTAGTCGGCGGGAGGCGGGACGACGGGCTGGCGAACGAGGGCGCGCAGGCGCGCGTCGACGTCGGTCGTAGGCGGCGCGAAGTCCTGGGGCTTCACTTCGACTCCCCTCTCGGCGTTCGGCCCGGAGACCGTGGGCGTGCTTGTTCCTCTTCGATGCGGCGGCGAAGCTCGCGCCGTCCCCGCGATAGCCTCGACTGGGCGGCGGCGACGGTCGTGCTTGCGAGCGTCGCGATCTCGGTGAGCTCGTAGCCCATGGCGTGCAAGAGGAGCGCCGTCACGCGATCCCGATCCATCACGGCGAGGTGCCGCCGGAGGTCCGTGATGCTCTCTCGAGCTTCGATCTGGTCTTGCGGGTGCACGGGCGCCGCGCGTTCGATGACGTCCGCGGGGTCGGCGGGCGCCGGCTCCACGACGGCGCGTTCCCGGCGGCGCGACCGCAAGGCGTTGAGCCCGACGTGACAAGCGATGACCGCGGCCCACCCGACGAGGCTGCACCCCCGCGCAAAGGTGCCCTTCGAGAGGGTCGTGACGATCTGCTCGAAGGCGGACTGAACGAGATC